>JBOGZM010000249.1:0-7216 GCA_050697255.1 Solirubrobacterales bacterium | reverse complement strand
CCGCAGGTGACCCCGGTGACCGAGGTCCCGTGAACGAGCACCGAGACCGGTTCTTCGACGAGGACCGCGAGCGGGAAGCCGAGGAGGCGCGCCGAGCGGCCCGGCCCTATTCGATCGCGGTGGGGGTGATCTTCCTGGGCGTGCTTCTGTTCGCCGGCATCAACGCCGTCCGAAACAGCGGCGAGGCCGTGCTGGGCCCGGAGAAGGGTCAGCGGATCCCGCTGTTCGCCGCGCCCACCGCGACCGGCCGCGAGGACGGCGATGCGAACATCGACCAGGGGGAGGTCGTGAACGGCAAACGCCGGGGATCGGCTTGCGACATAGAAGGCTCGCGCCGTGACGTGCTGCGGATCTGCGACTACTTCGACCGGCCGCTCGTGATGGTCTTTTGGTTCAAGCGCGGATGCGGGACCTGCCGGCCTCAGCTGGACGCGGTGGAGCGCGTCCGCAAGCGAGTCCCCGGCGTCCATTTCATCGGACTCGACGTCGCGGACTCCAAGGACAATGCGCGAAAGGAGGTCCTCGAGCACGGATGGCGCTTCCCGATGGGGTTCGACCGGGACGGCGCGGTGAGCCAGCTCTACGGGATCGGAGGCGGGCCCACGATCATCTTCGCCTACCCTGACGGCATCACGATGGACGTGCAGCTGGGCGACTTGGACGACCGCGCACTGGAGCGACGCGCCCGTCAGCTGCTCTCTGCGTCCCGCAAGCGCGAGGACGGCGCCTCCATCGGGTGATGAAGCAGGAGCTCGCGATCCGGCGGGGATGGCTGGACCCCGCGCTGCGCGCGGAGTTCCCCGGCCTCGCCCTGCTGCGTGCGGAAGCGCCCGCCCCGGGGCGTCGCAGCCCGCGCGAGCTGCGCCAGCGGTTGCGCCATCTGTCGGACCGCATGCACGGCCAGCGGGCGCTCAGCATGCGGCGCGAGCCGATCGCCTCGGCCTATCGCGTCTTTTTCCGCCAGATCGGGATCGACCCCGACCAGCACCGCCCACCCGGGGAGGCCGCGATGCTGGAGCGCCTGCGTGCGGGCTGGTTCCGCAGCCGCAACATCGTGGACGACGCGCTCACGGTGGCCGTGGTCGAGACCGGGGTCGCGGTGCGCGCATTCGACGCCGACCGGGCCGAGGGCGAGCTGGGGCTGCGCGTCTCCCAGCCCGGCGAGCGGCTCGGCGGAGTGCCGAACGGCTTCGAGCTCCCGGAGGGCACGATCGTGATCGCGGACGAGCGCGCCGCGCTGGGGCTGGTATTCGGTGACACGGCCGCGGGCCGCGGGGTCACGGGTGATACGGCACGCATCGCGCTCTGTGCCGTGCGGGTCGAGGGCGTCCCCGACATCAGCGTCGAGGAGGCCCTGTGGACCTGTGCCGACATCCTCGACCCCCGCTGAGCGGTTGGCCGGGCGCTCACCCCGTTGGTAGACTTCGGCGGGCCTGGGAGGAAAGGCAGCTTGGAAGACTCCGGGACACTGACAAAGGTTCCGCCCCGCGACATGGCCGATGTGCGGGCGTTTTCATCCCTGCCGCTGCGCACGGACGTCGACGAGGCGGCTGCGCGACGCTCGCTGCGCGAGCAGATCGCGCGCCTCGAGCGGCAGCTGGCCGCGATGTTCACCGCGGCCCATCCCCGGCACGGGCTCGAGTGGCAGGTGCGCTCGCCCGGCGGCCCGCGTCTGCTGGGCGTCGGTGAGCTGGAGGAGTTGCGCGACGACCTCGCCGCCCGCCTGGAGGACACCCGGCAGACCCTGAGCGACCGCACCCGGGTCGAGCGGCGCAACGTCGAGCGGATCGAGCAGATGGTCGCCACGCCGGAGCGCTTCAAGTGGGTGCACGTGTCCAATGAGGACATCGGCGAGCCGGGCTGCAAGCATTGGCACTCCCGCCCGCGCCTCGGCCTGATCGGCATGCTGATGGGCTGGTGGCGGGTCAAGATCTCCTCCGGTTGCCCATGACCACAGGGGCGCGAAGAACGCTTCGCGACCCCGCTCCCAATGGCCGATAGGCGCAGGCGGCGCCGGCCGGACTACCGTCCTCCCGGCCGCCCCGCGGAGGCCCGCGCGCGTGCATCAGTCCGGCGCGAGGACGAGGCCTCCAGCCCGGCGCGCCGCCCACCGCGCGAGCGCCCGCCGGCGCCGTGGGGCCGGTTCCCCCTCGTCGAGCTGGTCATCCTGCTCGGACTCGGCCTCCTGGTGGCGGGCTTCTTCGTGCAGGGCGGGCGCGGGCTGACGATGATCGCCGCCGGGGTCGCGCTCGCGTCGCTGGCGGGGCTCGAGCTCTCGATCCGGGAGCACCTGGCCGGCTACCGGTCGCACTCGACCGTGCTCGCGGGCGTGGTCACGGTGGTGGCGCTTGCGGTGGGCTACTTCCTGCTTCCCTCGAAGCTGTTCGCCGTCAACCTGCTGATCGGGGCGGTGGTCTTCGGCGTCTGCTTCTACGCACTGCGCGAGGTCTTCAAGCGCCGTTCGGGGGGACTCGGCTTCCGGTGAGCTCCCGCCCCGCCGCGCACCCGCTGCGCCGCGCCCTCCGGGCGTCGCAGGCGGCGGCGCTGCTGGTCGCGATGATGTTCCTGGGCAGCCTCGTGTTGTGGGTGGGCGTGCCGGTCGCCTGGCTCTGGATCGGCTCGCGGCTCCAGAACGCCACCTCGCTGGCCACGGCGATCGGCGCGATGATGGCGGGGATGCTGCTGTCGGTGGCGCTGCTGCTCGCGGTGCTCGGACGCCTCAGCAGCCGGCACACGGAGCTTCAGGAGCGCCGCGGCGTGCCCGAAAGCGAGATGACGGCGCTCGAGCTGGTCCTGGTCTCGAGCGCCGTCGTCGCGGTGGTCGGCTTCTTCGTGTGGTTCTTCGGCTTCAGCGGCTCGAGTCCGATACCCCTGAACCTGAGCTACTGACCGGTGAGGACGAACGTGGGCCGCGGGACGCGCCGCGGCCCAGCTCGCATGTTCCTCCTCCGTCGCCGCGCGCTGTGACTGAGCGCGCGAAGTCTGCGCCTTCGCGGAGAGCAATGCCGCCAGCGTCAGGCGCTGACGCTGGGTCAGCGACCCGACGGTCTTGCTCTCGAGCAGTCCGATCGATTGGACGAACTTCCGGCACCGGGTGCGTCCCCAGCGCTTCTGACTCATCAACAGCTCACTCACCGACATGCTCTCGACCTCCCAGGGACACGAGAGCACGACCTCGGCGGCGTCAAGGCGCCCGGCCGCAATGTTTCTCTTGAGCGACGCCCGGGCAAGCCGTACCCGGTTCGCGCGCTCCAGCGCGAGCATGTGTTGCGGGCCAGACGTTACGACAGCATCCATCGCACCTCCCAGGTGTGCAACAGGGGTCAGGGATCGGTTCAGGCCCCGTAACGCGCTACCCGCTAACCGTCGTTTCGGTCCGAGTCGCCGACGCAGTCGTCCTCCCCGACTCTCCGTCTCGGTCTCGCTCCCCCGGTTGGGACTGGACGCCGACGGCGGGCTTTGGGATCTCGCGTTCCGGTCGGGGGGAAAGGTAACTGATGTCGCGCGGCCGTCAACAACTCGGTAACAGGCGCGGTCGCTAGGAGCGGGCTTTTTCTGGCCGGATTCGCTTGTCCAATTCCGGACAATCTCGACGCCACAAGAAGCCCCTGCAAACCGGCTATTTTCTGGACGTGACCCGACCCCGCGTCAGGCGGTGACAGAAGATGGTGCCAAAAGGATCTTGAGATCCTGGGTCGCCGGGCTCTCGAGCCGCTCGAACATCTCCTGCGCCTGCTCGAGCGGCGCCGTGCCGGTGATCAGGTCGTCCGCCGGCAGCCTCGCCTCCACCAGCAACACGGCCGCGGCCTCGAAGTCCTGCCGCGTGTAGGCGAACGAAGCACGCATCTGGGCCTCCTTGATCATCAGCACGAGCTGCGAGATCTCGACCGGCTCCTCCAGCACGCCCAGCAGCACCACGATGCCGCGCGAGCGCACCAGCTCGGTCGCGAGCGCGGGCGCGGCCGGGTTGCCGGCGCATTCGAACACCACGTCGGGCGGCTCGCCCCCGAGGGCGCCCATCACGCGCATGTGGACGTCGTCGAGGCCGACCGACTCGACGCCGAACGAGCGCATCCGGTCCTGGCGCTGCTCGTTCCTCTCCACGACCACCAGCCGGTCGACGCCGCGAGCCTTCAGCGCGAGCGCCGTCATCACCCCGATCGGGCCCGCCCCGATCACCGCGCAGGCGTCGCCTGGCTGAGCCTCGCCGATCGCGATGGCGTGCAGGCCCACGGCAAGCGGCTCGATCAGCGCCCCGTGCTCCAGCGAGAGCCCGTCGGGGAGGCGCAGCAGCATCGATTCCTCGGCCACCACGGACTCCGCGTAGGCGCCGGGGTTCATCCCCAGGCCGAGCCCTGTGACGGCCGCCTGCGCGCAGACGTGGCGGTCCCCACGGGCGCAGTTCGGGCATTCGCCGCAGGGGGCGAACGGGTACACGGCGACTCGGTCTCGGGCCTGGAAGCTCTCCACGGACGCGCCGACCTCGCCGACCGTGCCGGAGAACTCGTGCCCCATCACCGAGCCGGCGGGCACGGCGGGGGAGTGGCGCAGATGGATGTCGGAGCCGCAGATCCCGCAGAAGGCGACGTCCACGCGGACCTCGCTCGCGCCCAGCGGGCGCTCGTCGAGGTCTATCGGCACGAGGGTGCGGTCCTCTGTGATGGCGACGGCGCGCACCGGGACTACCCTGCGCTCGACCCGCCGGAAACCCGCTGGTCTGCTTGCAGACCAGCGGTCCTTGCTCCTTCGAAGATCGCGAGCGCCCGGTCCAGATGATCGCGCTCGTGGGTCGCCATCACGCTGGTGCGGATCAGCGAGCCTCCCGGCGGAACGGCCGGATAGAGCGCCACGTTCGTGTAGACGCCGGCGTCCCAGAGCGCCTTCCAGAGCGTCGCCGTGGGCAGGTCGTCGCCGATCACCACCGGGACGATGGGGGTGATCACCTCGATGCCGTCCGAGAGCGTGCTGGGCTCGACGACCCGGAAGTCGAGCTCCTTCAGGCCGCGGTGGAGGTATTCCGCGTTGTCCAGCACCCGCGCGAACAGCTCCTTGCCCTCCTCCGAGCGGCAGATCCGCACCGCTTCGAGGGCCGCCGCGGTGGCCGCGGGCACGGCGGCGGCGGTGAACAGGAAGGGGCGCGACGCGATCCGCAGGTAGTCGATCACATCCGCCGGCCCGGCGATGAATCCCCCGCAGCTCGCGAGCGACTTCGAGAACGTGCCCATCCGCAGGTCGACGCTGTCCTCGACGCCGTGCAGCTCACACGCGCCCGCTCCGCGTGCCCCCAGCACCCCCACGCCGTGGGCCTCGTCCACCATCAGGCGGGCGCCGTGCTGTGCGCACAGCTGGGCCACGGAGGCCACGTCGCACACGTCGCCCTCCATCGAGTAGACGCCGTCCACCACGACCAGCACGCCCCCGCCGTCGCCGGCGGCGCGCTCCAGCATCCGCTCCAGCTTGTCGAGGCGCTGGTGACGGAAGGGCCGCAGGCGCGCGCCGGAGAGCCTGCACCCGTCCAGGATCGAGGCGTGGTCGCCCGAGTCGGCGATCACGGTGTCGGAGGCGCTCAGGATCGCCGACAGGCAGCCCAGGTTTGCCTGGTACCCGGTCGTGAAGACGAGCGCGTCCTCGGTGCCCATCCAGGCCGCGATCTCCTCCTCCAGCTCCCGGTGCAGCGGGATCGTCCCGTTCATCAGGCGCGAGCCGGTGAGGGCGGTGCCGTAGCGCTCGAGCGCCGCGCGCGCGGCCGCCTTCACGCGGGGGTCGCCGGTCAGGCCCAGATAGTTGTTGGAGCCGAGCATCAGTCGCTCGCGCCCCTCCATGGTCACGACCGGGCCGGCCTCGGACTCGACCTGGCGGAAGTACGGGATCAGGTCCTCGCGCCGGGCGTAGTCGATCAGCTCGCGCCGATCGTGGTCGCGAGCCTTCTCGAACAGGTCGGGGACGGTGGGGACCTTGGCCATTTGCGCTAGGTTGCCGCGCGTGTCGGTCGAGGTCAAGCCGGTGTCCTCGAGGCGCGACCTCACGCGCTTCATCAAGCTCCCGATGCGGCTCTATCGTAACGAGCCGCGCTGGATCCCTCCGCTGGTTGCGGAGCGGCGGGCGTTTCTGGACCGCGAGAAGAACCCCTTCTTCCGCCACGCGGACGTGGAGCTGTTCATGGCCCGGCGGGATGGGCAGCCGGTGGGCCGGGTCAGCGCCCACATCGACCACCACCTGAACGACTTCCAGCAGAACGACTGGGGCCTGTTCGGGTTCTTCGAGTGCGAGAACGACCCCGAGGTGGCCGCCGCGCTGCTCGACGCGGCGGAGGCGTGGCTGCGCGACCGGGGCCGCGACCGCATGGTGGGTCCGATGGACTTCACGACGAACGACGAGTGCGGCCTGCTGATCGAGGGGCACGAGCGCCGCCCGATGATCCTCGAGGGCTGGCACCACCCGTACTACCTCGAGCTGCTCGAGGGCTGGGGGCTGCGCAAGGCGATGGACCTCTACATGTGGGAGCTGCGGCTCGACAAGGTGGAGGACAAGGGGGGCTTCCACCCGCTGATCCACGCCACGGCCAAGAAGGTCACCGGCGAGCAGGGCGTGACGGTGCGGAACATGCGCCGGAATGACCTGGAGACGGAGATCGGTCACTTCCTCGAGGTCTACAACGCCGCCTGGAAGGACAACTGGGCCTTCGTGCCGCTCGACGAGACCGAGGCGCGCTGGTACACGAAGAGCCTGCGCCCGGTCCTGGACGAGAGCTGGACGTGGATCGCCGAGCGTGACGGCGAGGTGCTCGGGGCAGCGCTGACTCTGCCGGACGTGAACGTCGCCCTGGCGCACATGAACGGCCGCCTGCTGCCGTTCGGGTGGGCGAAGTTCCTCTGGCACCGGCGCCGGATCACCGGCTGCCGGGTGCTGGCCCTGGGGGTGAAGCCCGAGTACCAGGACCTCGGCATCGCCGCGGCCCTCTACGTCGAGCACCTGAATCACGCCGATCCGGAGCAGAAGAAGATCTGGTGGGGCGAGATGGGATGGATCCTGGAGACGAACGACGCCATGAATCGCGCGATGGAGGGGATGGGCGGCCGCATCGTGCGCCGTTACCGGATCTTCGCCAAGGACGTTGCGGGTGCCGGCGCCGACGAAGCCAAAGCCTGGGAGACGGTGGAGGGCCTGGCGGAGTGACCGCCCGTAACCGCCGCGACTGCCGCAGGTGTCTCTAGAC
>JBOGZM010000248.1:0-6527 GCA_050697255.1 Solirubrobacterales bacterium | reverse complement strand
GTCGGAGGTCGTCGGGTGCTCGGTGAGCATGGTGCTCACCCGCTCGCCGGCGCGCCGGCAGAGGGCGATCCAGTCCGCAGCGAGCGCGTTTTTTGTCCGATCCGGCACGGCGGCGCACTATAGATCGCCGATCGTCCGCGAGCCGGCGATCGAGTCTGCGGAGTCCCGGGGCTACCATCCTTGCAATGGCGGAAGGGCTGCTCTCGGGTCTGAACGAGGCACAGCGTGCCGCAGTGACCCACTCGGGCGGCCCGTTGCTGGTGCTGGCCGGTGCCGGGAGCGGCAAGACCCGTGTGATCACGCGCCGGATCGCATGGCTGGCCGGGCACGGCATCCGCCCGGAGTCCGTCCTGGCGCTGACCTTCTCCGCAAAGGCCGCGGAGGAGATGCGCACCCGCGCCGAGGAGCTGCTCGAGACGCCTTACGAGGAGCTCGTCTGCACGACCTTCCACTCGTTCTGCGTGCGGCTGCTGCAGGAGGAGTCGCTCGAGGCGGGCTTCGACCCCTTCTTCCACCCGGCGACCGCGGCCGACCGGCTCGCGCTGCTGATGGAGCGGCTCGACACCCTGGACGTGCGCCACCACGACATGCGGGGCAACCCCGCGCCCTTCCTGGGCAAGGTGCTCGAGCGCATCGACCGGCTCAAGGACGAGATGGTGACGGCGGACGAGTACCTGGCGTGGGCGCGCTCGCAGGCCGAGAGCGAGGACGAGGCCGCGCGCGAGACGGCCGCCCGCGAGGAGGAGTTCGCGCGCCTGTACGCGGCGCATGACGCGCTGCTCGACGAGACCGGCGCGATGGACTTCGGGGAGATGATCGTGCGCGCGATCGGGCTGCTGGAGCAGAGCCCAGCCGCCCGCCGGCGGGTGGCGGAGCGCTTCCGCGCCGTGCTGGTCGACGAGTACCAGGACACCAACTTCGCGCAGCAGCAGCTGCTCGAGCTGCTGGTCGCCGAGCACCGCAACGTCGTCGTGGTCGGCGACGACGACCAGTCGATCTACCGCTTCCGCGGCGCATCGCGGAAGAACATCCTCGAGTTCCAGCAGTCGTTCCCCGATGCGCAGGTGCTGCGCCTGGAGACGAACTACCGCTCGCACCGGATGATCCTGGAGGCGGCACACGCGGTCGTCGAGCCCAACGAGCACCGCATGGAGAAGAAGCTGCGCGCGGCACGCAGCCGGACCGCCCTGGGGCTGGACCCGACCTCGTTCTGGCGCTGCGAGAACGAGCGGGCACAGGCGCAGGGAGTGGCCAGGGAGCTGGAGGGGCTGATCGCCGACGGCATCGACCCCGCCGACACAGCGGTGCTCGTGCGCTCAGTGCGCAACGAGGGCCAGCTCGTGGCGACCGCGCTGGAGGAGCGCGGCATCCCCTACCGGCTGGTGGGGGGCGCCGGCTTCTTCGAGCGCGCCGAGGTGCGCGATCTGCTCGCCTGGCTGCGGTTGCTGTCGGACCCGTGGGACGGGCGCGCCGCGGTGCGCGCCCTGATGCGCCCGCCGATCGAGCTGGCGCCGGTGGACCTTGCCCGGTGCACCACGATCGCGCGCCGGCGCAAGACCGACATGGTCTCGGCGCTGCGCGCGGCGCTCGGCTCGCCCGAGGTGCCCCCCGAGGCGCGTGAGCGCATCGAGACGTTCCTGCGGCTGCACCGCTCCGCCGCGCGCGCGTTCGACGAGATGCGGCCGGACCTGTTCGTGCTCCGGCTGATCGAGCGCATCGGGCTGCGCAAGCAGCATCTCTTCAACGCCCGCTCCGAGTCGCTCGAGCGGCTCGTGAACATCGCTAAGTTCGCCGACCTCGCGGCCGCGTGGGCAGGACGGCGACCGGGGCGCACGTCGCGCGACTTCGCCGGGTACGTGACGGCCGTCGCGGCCGCCGGCCTGCGCGAGGACGAGGCCGTCGTGCACGGGCACCCGAGCGCCGTCCAGGTGATGACCATGCACGGGGCGAAGGGGCTGGAGTTCGACTGCGTGTACGTGCTCGGAGTGCAGCAGAGCCGCATGCCCGGCCGTCGCCGCACAGGCGAGCTCGTCCCGGATGCGCTGCTCAAGGAGGAGCTCCCGGCAGGCACCACCGCCGAGGCGCACGCCGCGGAGATGCGGCGCCTCCTGTACGTGGCGATGACACGGGCCCGCAAGCGACTGGTGCTGGCCTGGCCGGAGGTCGCCGGGGCCGGGGACCAGACGCAGCAGAAGGCCTCCCAGTACTACGAGGAGGCGCGCGCGGCCGTGGGGGCCGGCGAGGAGGAGCGCCGCGAGGAGCTGCTCGGGATCCACGAGGACCTGTTCGCGGCGTTCCGGATGATGCGGGACGACGTGATGGGCAATGTGGCCCACGTTGGGGCGCGGCTGGGGGAGATGCGGCTGGACGCGCACCTCGATTCACCGGCAGCGGTGGCGAGGTACATGGAGCTGCTGAAGCTTGCGTCGCTGATCGAGCGCCATCCCCGCCACGACGAGCTGCCCGCCGCGATCGCCGAGATCAATTCGCTGCTGACGCAGACGGCCAGCCCGGAGCAGCGCGAGCTGTTCCTCGACTCCAACCTGGACGAGGTGATCCTGGGCCAGGAGCAGGAGCGGCTGCGCCGCCGCCGCATCGTGGACGAGCGCGCGGAGTCGTCACTGGAGGCATACCTCCCGATCCGTGCCGGCGGCCTGGTGCTGTCGGCGACCGACATCGAGATCTACCGCGCGTGCCCGCTGCGCTACAAGTTCGCGCGGGTCTACTCCGTCCCGAAGGAACAGACGCTCCAGCAGCGGTTCGGCATCCTCATGCACCAGGTGCTCGAGCGCTACCACACCCAGCTCGCCAACCAGGAGGCGCTCGCGGGAGGCGACGCCATCCGCGAGCCGACGCCGGACATGCTGATGTCGCTGTTCGACACCGGCTGGCGGCGCCTGGGGTTCGGCGAGTCGAACGAGGAGCGCCAGCTGCACGAGAAGGCTGTCACGGCGCTGGAGCGCTACCACGAGCGTTTCGCCGGCGACACGGGCTCGCCGGTGTGGTTCGAGCGGAACTTCTCCTTCCGCATCGGGCCGCATCTGCTGCGCGGCCGCGTGGACCGCGTGGACCGTCTTCCCGACGGGTCGTACGAGCTGATCGACTACAAGACCGGCCGCGCGCGCACGCCCTCGCAGCTGAAGGACGACATTCAGCTGTCGCTCTACCAGATCGGCGCCCGTGAGTCGTGGCGCCTGGAGTCCTCGCGCCAGAGCTACTACTACCTGCTCGACGACGAAAAGGTCCCGCTCGAGCCCTCACAGGAGGACGTGATCCGCATTCAGGAGACGGCGACCGAGGTGGCGACGGCGATCATCGCGCAGGAGTTCGACCCGACCCCCTCCTACGCCGCGTGCTCGATCTGCGACTTCCAGTTGATCTGCCCGGCCGCTGAAAGGTAGGCCGGCCGGACGTTACTTTTCTTCGCCCTGCTCCTTCAGGAAGCGCTCGAACTCGCGCGCGATCGAGTCCCCGGAGGGAAGGTTGCGGAACGAGATCTCGTCATCGTCGATCTGCTGCTCGAGCCGCTCGACCAGCGCGCGCACCTCCGGCTCGCTCGCGACCGCCTCGTCGAGCCGGCGCTCGTACTCGATCGCCGCTTCGTCGAGCTCGGCGGTGTCGATGGGCGTCTCGAGCAGGTCCTCCAGCCGGCGCAACAGGGCCAGCGTCGCCTTCGGGCTCGGGACCGTCGCCACGTAGTGCGGCACGGGCGCCCAGAGGCTGGCCGACAGCAGGCCGGCCCGCGCGCATGCATCGTGGAGCACCCCGACGATGCCGGTCGGGCCCTCGTAGCGGGCCTCGGAGAAACCGAGCCGCTCGACCAGCTCCGGATCGGCCGCGATGCCGGTGACCTGCACGGGCCGCGTATGCGGGATGTCGGCCAGCAACGCCCCCAGGGACACAACCAGCTCGACCCCCAGCTCCTGCGCGGCGGCGATCACCGTCGCCGAGAAGCCCTTCCAGCGCAGGTTCGGCTCCGCCCCCGACAGGAACAGCACGTCGCGCCGGCCACCCTCCGGAGACGCGCTCTCGATCACGAGCTCAGGCCACTCGATCTCCCGGGTGCGGCCCTCGCTCATCCGGACCGTGGGCCGCGTCACCTGAAAGTCGTAGAACTCCTCCGGGTCGATCGCGCCCAGCCGCTCGGCATCCCACTTCGTGGACACGAACGAGAGGGCCGCCGTGGCCGACTCGGCTGCATCGTTCCAACCCTTGAACGCGCAGACCAGCGCGGGGCGGCGAAGCTTGGGACTGCGGTCCCAGTGGACAGCCTCCATGAACGAAAACTAGCCGATGCAAGCACCCTGCCCCGCACGTCGCAGGGTTGAGTTCGGCGCGGTCGGGGTAGGAGAAGCGCGCGTCGGTTCTCTGGAACAGGGGGAGGGACTTGGCTCGCAACCGGTTATGGCTGTGCCCGGCACTGATCGCGATAGCGGTCGGAGTCGTACCCGTGTCCGCAGCTGCCGCCCCGGGTGAGCAGGGCTGCGACCCGCTCGACCCAGCCGTCTGCCTCCAGCCATGGCCGAACGACCGCTTCACGGTGCCCGACCCGGCGACCGACACCGGGCGCCGCCTGGACCTGAACCCGCTCGCAATGCCACGCAACGTCGCCGGCAACCCGATCCGACCGGAGGAGTGGAACCGCAGCGACGGCTTCAGCCCCGGTCAGAAGATCGTCACGAAGGTGCCGGGGCTCGAGACCGCGGCCGCGTTTGCCAGGACGGGCGCCGTCCCGATCACCGACATCGAGCGCACCTACGAGCCCGACCAGGCCGTCGTGGTGCTGAACGCGGACACCCGCCGCCGGCACCTGATCTGGTCGGAGCTGGACGCGAACCCCGCCAACGCCGCCGACGTGAACCTGATCGTGCGGCCCGCAGTCAACTTCGAGGAGGGCGGCCATTACATAGTGGCCCTGCGGAACCTGAAGAAGGCCAACGGCAAGCTCATCAAGGCTCAGCACCCGTTCCGGGTCTACCGCGACCGATTGAAGTCGAACGACCCGGCCGTGGAGGCGCGGCGCCCGCACATGGAGCGGCTGTTTGCGACGCTCCAGCGCGCGGGCATCGCCCGCAAGAGCCTCTACCTCGCCTGGGACTTCACGGTCGCGAGCGAGCGCAGCCTCTCCGAGCGTGCCCTGGCGATCCGCGACGACGCCTTCGCGGCGCTCGGCGAGGACGACCTGACCGACATGCAGGTACAGGGCTCGGCACCGCAGTTCACGGTCTCGCAGGTCACGAACTACACAGCGGCCGAGGACTCGCGCATCGCCCGCAGGGCGGACGGCTCTTTCATCGTGCCGTGCTACCTGAACGTCGCCGGCTGCCCGCCCGGCGCGCGCTTCAGCTACCTCCCCGGTCAAACGGTGCCGCAACGCATCCCGGGCAACACGATGGCCGCCAACTTCACCTGCCTGATCCCGCGTGTGACCGTGGACGGGCCGCAGGTCGTCCCCGCCCGGCCGTCCCTCTACGGCCACGGCCTGCTCGGCAGCGCCGGCGAGATCACGGCCGGGAACATCAAGGCGATGGCGAGCGAGCACAACTTCGTGTTCTGCGCCACCGACTGGTCCGGGATGTCGACCCAGGATCTGCCCAACGTCGCGACGATCCTGGCCGACCTTTCGAACTTCCCCTCGCTTGCGGACCGCGCCCAGCAGGGTTTCGTGAACTTCATGTACCTGGGCCGGCTGATGATCCACCCGGCCGGCTTCAACACCGACCCGGCGTTCCAGTTCACCAACGACGGGCAGCCGCGGGCCGTGATCGACCCCACCCGCCTGTTCTACGACGGCAACAGCCAGGGCGGCATCATGGGCGGGTCGCTGACGGCGCTGGCGCCCGACTTCGACCGGGCGGTGCTGGGCGTGCCGGGGATGAACTACTCGACGCTGCTGCGCCGCAGCGTCGACTTCGACGAGTTCGCGGTCGTGCTGTACGAGAACTACCCGAACGAATTGGAGCGACCGCTGATCCTGTCGCTGATCCAGAACCTCTGGGATCGCGGCGAGGCGAACGGCTACGCGCATCACATGACCGCCAACCCGCTGCCGAACACGCCGCCCCACGAGGTGCTGCTGCACGAGGCGTTCGGTGACCACCAGGTCGCGAACGTCACCACCGAGGTCGAGGCGCGCACGGTCGGCGCGGGGCTGCGGGCCCCGGGGCTGGATCCCGGCCGCCACACGGACGTGAACCCCTTCTACGGGATCGGGCCGATCCAGTCGTATCCGTACCAAGGCTCGGCGCTGGTCGTGTGGGACTCGGGCTCGCCCACTCCGCCGGCGGCCAACGTGCCGCCCCGCGCCGGGGCGGACCCCCACAGCCACCCCCGCAGCTCGGCGCTCGCGCGCGCCCAGAAGTCCGAGTTCCTGAGGGTGGGCGGCAACGTCGTCGACACCTGCGGCAGCGGCCCGTGCTACGCGAACGGCTACACCGGGCCATGAGGATCCGGCGCGGGGCAGTCGCGCTCACCGCGTTGGTCGGCGCGGCCGTGCTCGCGCCGGGCGCGGGGGCGTCCCACGGGCC
>JBOGZM010000247.1:0-5179 GCA_050697255.1 Solirubrobacterales bacterium | reverse complement strand
GAGCACCCGCCTGCGCGGTGGGGAGCGCGTCACCGTCGAGCACCGCGCACCCGGGCCCCCGGGCGACTCGCCGCCCCCGCCCGAGATCGTCTGGGAGGACGAGCACATGCTGGTGGTGGACAAGCCGCCGGGTCTCGTGGTGCATCCCGCTCCCGGCCATCGTGGCACCACGCTCGTGGAGCTGCTCGGGCGGGACGTCGCGGTGGGCTCCGAGCCCCGCGCCGTGCACCGCCTGGACCGCGACACGTCGGGCCTGATGCTGGTTGCGAGGGACGAGCCGGCCCAGCGCCGGCTGCAGGCGTTGCTGCGGCGGCGGGGGGTCGAGCGCGAGTACGTGGCCCTCGCGGCCGGCCGGCTGAAATCGCGCTCCGGCACGATCGACGCTCCGATCGGCCGTGACCCACGCCGGCGGACGCGCATGTCGACCGTGACCGGCAGGCCACGCGACGCTCGCACCCACTTCGAGGTGGAGCGATTAGTGGACGGCTTCACACTCGCACGCGTGCGCCTCGAAACGGGACGCACGCATCAGATCCGTGCCCACTTCGCCGTGATCGGGCATCCGCTCGCGGGCGACAGGGAGTACGGGGGACCGGCAGTGGCGGGACTCGAACGACAGTTCCTGCACAGCGCGCGGCTGGCGCTCGCGCTGCCGTGGTCCGGCGAGCGGCACGAATGGCGGTCCGAGCTGCCCGGCGACCTGCGCGCCGCCCTTGGCGCTGCGGAGGGCTGAGCGGTATCCAGGGGGCTTCGCCCCACTCAGAGCAGTTTGAGCCGCCCGACCGTCCTGGAGATCCCGGATGGGAGGAGGAGGGAGTCGGCCGGGCGGCTCGCGCTCCGGAACGCGGGAAATCGGCAAAACTTGCGTAAACTGACCGCTCGTCCAACGTCCCGGTGAGGGCGTGTGCGGCCCTGCCCGCGGCGTATTACGCGCTGCGGGTCCCGCATGACCCCTCTCCGGCTAGCGAACGAAGTCAACAAAAGGGAGCTGTTTTGGCAGAAGTGGGAGTAAAGGAGCTGCTGCAGGCTGGCGTCCATTTCGGGCACCAGACCCGCCGGTGGCATCCCAAGATGCGCCGCTACATCTTCGGCGAGCGCGAGGGAATCCACATCATCGACCTGCTGCAGACCGTCGACCGGCTCGAGCAGGCACGCACATTTGCCCAGGATCTCGCCTCCCGCGGCGGGATCATCCTCTTCGTCGGCACCAAGAAGCAGGCCAAGGACGTCGTCAAGGAGGTCTCCGAGCAGGCCGGCATGCTGTACGTGAACGAGCGCTGGCTCGGCGGGCTGCTGACCAACTTCAACACGATCCGCAAGCGCATCCAGAGGCTGCACGACCTGCGCCGCCTGAAGACGGAGGGCCAGCTCGGCCTGCTTCCGACCAAGGAGCGCATGTCGATGGAGGCGGAGCTCGCGAAGCTCGAGGTCAACCTCAGTGGCGTGGCCGGGATGGAGCGCCTGCCCGACGCGGTGTTCGTGGCCGACCTGAAGGTCGAGGAGATCGGCGTGCGCGAGGCGAACCGGCTCGACCTCACGACGATCGGCCTAGTGGACACGAACTGCGACCCGGAGCTGGTCGACTACGTGATCCCGGGCAACGACGACGCGATCCGCTCGTGCGACGTCGTGATCCGCACCATCGGCGAGGCCGCGGCCGCGGGCCGCGCCGCGTTCACCCGCCAGGAGGAGGCGGCGCGCAAGGAGGCCGAGGAGAAGGCACGACAGGAGGCCGAGGAGCGCGCCAGGCGCGAGGCGGAGGAGGCGGCGCGCAAGGAGGCCGAGGAGCAGGCCCAGGTCCAGCAGGCCGCGGCTGCGGCCGCCGCGAGTGGCGGAGCCGAGCAAGCCGGACAACCGCCCGACGAAGCCCAGTCGCAGGGAAGCGAGACGAAGCCGTGAGCGTCACCGCTCAGGACGTCAAGGCACTGCGCGACCGCACCGGCGCGGGAATGATGGAGTGCAAGGCCGCCCTGAACGAAACCGGTGGCGACCAGGACAGGGCGACGGACCTGCTGCGGGTGCGCGGCCAGGCGAAGGCGGCGAAGCGGGGTGAGCGCCAGGCCGCGGAGGGCGCGATCGGGCACTACGTGCATTTCAACGGGCGCGTCGGCGCCCTGGTCGAGGTCAACTGCGAGACCGACTTCGTGGCGCGCAACGAGGAGTTCCTCGAGTTCACGCGGGAGATCGCCGTCCATGTCGCGTCGGCGGCGCCGCGCTGGGTGTCCGAGGAGGACGTCCCGGAGGACGAGGTGTCCCGGGAGCGCGCGATCTTCGAGCAGCAGGCGGACTCCGACAAGCCCGAGGAGGTGCGCAAGAAGATCGCCGAGGGTCGCCTGCGCAAGTGGCTCGAGGAGGTCGTGCTCCTGAACCAGAAGCACGTCAACACGGACCGCTACGAGGGCCGGACGATCGAGCAGTTGCGCGCGGACCTGTCGGCGAAGACGGGGGAGAACGTGGTGATCCGGCGCTTCGCGCGCTTCCAGGTCGGCGAGTAGGGCCAAGGGCCTTCCACTTCTCCGGGCTGTCGAAGAAGGGACCAGGAGGACGGCAATGACCGAAACCGGGACCAGGACCCACATCGGCCAGGTGGGGACGGTCATCGTTCCCGTCAGCGACCAGGACCGGGCGCTCGAGTTCTATCTCGACACACTCGGATTCGAGAAGCGGGGGGACACCCCCTACGGCAAGGGCGAGCGCTGGGTGGAGGTGGCGCCGCCGGGCGCGGCGACGACGATCGCGCTCGTTCCCCCACGCGAGGGAGAGTCCACCGGCATCGAGACCCGCGTCGGCTTCACGAGCGAGGACATCGAGGCCGACCATGCGCACCTACGGGACCGGGGAGTCGAGGCAGACGAGGCGGTCATGCGCATGGGAGATCCCGTGCCGCCGTTGTTCTTCTTCCGCGACCCCGACGGCAACAGGTTCTTCATCGTCGAGCGAGACTGACCACGGCCCCCACGGCATCGGGACCAACCCCGACGCCTGCGGCCCGCTAACCGCGTCCGCCTGACATATCCTTACCCGCCGATGGCCGCCACCAACGGCAACCCTGCCTTCAAGCGGGTCCTGCTGAAGCTCTCCGGCGAGGCGCTCCTGGGTGGGCTCGAGTACGGGGTCGACCCTGAGCGCCTGCATGCGATCGCGCGCACCGTGAAGCGCGTCAAGGACCGCGACGTCGAGGTCGCCGTGGTGGTGGGCGGGGGGAACATCTACCGCGGCCTGGAGGGCACGGCGGCGGGGATGGACCGCGCCAGCGCCGACTATATGGGCATGCTGGCCACCGTCCTGAACGCGCTCGCGCTGCAGGATGCGCTCGAGCACGAGGGCGTGAACACGCGCGTGCTGTCGGCGATCGCGATCCAGGAGGTGGCCGAGCCCTACATCCGCCGGCGGGCGATGCGCCACCTCGAGAAGGGACGGGTGGTGATCTTCGCCTCCGGCACCGGCAACCCGTTCTTCACGACAGACACCGCCGCGGCGCTGAGGGCGCTGGAGATCCACGCGGAGGTGATACTTATGGCCAAGAACAACGTCGAGGGTGTCTACGACATGGACCCGAGCGAGCACGCGGAAGCGACCTTCCTGCCCAACATCACCCACCACGAGGCAATCCAGCGTGGCCTCCGCGTGATGGACTCGACGGCGCTCTCCCTGTGCAAGGACAACGACCTGCCGATCTACGTGTTCAACATGTCGGACGAGCGCAACATCGACCGCATCGTGAGCGGGGAACGAGTCGGCACGGTGGTGGCGACGTGATCGAGGAGCTGCTGAAGGACGCGCGCGAGCGCATGGGCAAGTCGATCGACTCGACGCGCCACGAGCTGGCGACGGTGCGCACCGGGCGTGCCTCGCCGCACCTGCTCGACCGCGTGCACGTCGACTACTACGGCGCCGACACGCCGCTGAAGCAAATTGCGACGGTGAACGCCAGTGAGGCGCGGCTGCTGACGATCACTCCGTACGACAAGAGCTCGATCAAGTCGATCGAGAAGGCGATCCTCGAGTCGGACCTCGGCCTCACGCCGTCCAACGACGGCAATCTGATCCGCCTCACGATCCCGGAGCTGACGGAGGAGCGCCGCAAGGAGCTCGTGAAGGTCGTCCACCAGCTTGCCGAGGAGGGTCGCGTGGCCGTCCGCAACGTCCGCCGCGACTGCATGCAGCACCTGCGCGACCTGCGCAAGAGCGGAGAGGCGGGGGAGGACGAGGAGCGCCGGGCGGAGGCCGAGCTACAGAAGCTCACCGATGCCAGGGTCAAGGACATCGACGGCCTGCTCAAGGGTAAGGAAGAAGAGATCCTCGGCGGATGAGCGATCGCCCCACGTACGTGGCGATCATCATGGATGGGAACGCGCGCTGGGCGGCGAGTCGCGGGCTGAGCGTGACGGAGGGACACCAGGCCGGGACCGACGCACTGAAGCGCATCGTGGGCGACGCCGGCGACCTCGGCATCGGCGAGCTCACCGTATACGCCTTCTCGACCGAGAACTGGGCGCGCCCCGACACCGAGGTGAGCGGCATCATGGCGCTGTTCGTGGACCGCATCAGGCGCGAGGCGCCGGAGTTGGACGAGGAGGGAGTGCGGCTCCGTTTCATCGGCCGCCGCGACCGGCTGGCACCGGCGATGACAGACCAGGTCGAGTGGGCCGAGCGGCTGACCGAGCGCCACGCCGACCGGACGCTGTTCGTGGCCTTCGACTACGGCGGACGAGCCGAGATCCTGCACGCCGCGGAGCAATACCAGGGCGGGGGCGAGGAGGAGTTCCACCGCCTCCTGTACGCGCCGGACATGCACGATCCGCAGCTCATCATCAGGACCGGAGCAGAGCAGCGCCTGTCCAATTTCCTCCTGTGGGAGTCGGCGTACTCGGAGCTGTACTTCTCCGAGAAGATGTGGCCCGACTTCGACCGCGAGGAGCTCGAGCGAGCGCTGGACGACTACGCCTCGCGGCAGTACCGGTACGGGGGCCGGTAGACGAACTTGGCGCAGGCCCGCCGCCCAGACCGCCGGCGTCCGTCCGACCGCCGACAGCGGCAGCGACGGCGCGGCTCGACCGCCGCGCGGGTGCTGGTCGCGCTGCCATGGGTGGTGGTCGCGATCGCAGTCATCTTCTATGGCGATCGCACGGCGTTCGCGGTGCTCGCCCTCGGCCTCGGGGTCGTGGCGCTGCACGAG
>JBOGZM010000246.1:0-2326 GCA_050697255.1 Solirubrobacterales bacterium | reverse complement strand
GGTCAAGACCGCGCAAGGGTAGCGGTGACGGCCGCGCGTGCCGCCACCACCTCAGTCGCCCGCAGGTGGCGCGCCCACCAGCGCCGCGACCGCATCGCGGCGGTAGTCGAAGATCCGGCGCAGGTCGCGGCGCACGAACGCCGCATGCGCCAGGGCACCGAGGGGCCCGTACGGGATCGCATAACGCACGCGGTCGGCGATCAGCGTGCCACCCTCGACCGCCTCGAACGTGTGCGTGTGCTCCCAGACGCGGTAGGGCCCGCGGACCTGGTGGTCGACGAAGTGGTGCGGCGGCTCCCACGTGCGGATCTCCGTCATCCAGCGGATCGGGAAGCGGTGCAGCTCCAGCGAGTACTCGAGGCGCGCGCCGGCCGACAGCGCCTGCGGCCGGGGGTCGAGGATCCGGAAACGCAGCCACGGAGGCGTGATCCGCTCGAGGTTGTCGGCTTCGCCGTAGAAGGCGAACGCATCCTCGACGCTCAGGGGCACGCGCTGGCTGCGCTCGAGCAGGTGCACGCGCATGACGGCGTCAGGCCGCGCGTGCGGCCGGCACCACGCGCAGCCGCTCGGGCAGGAGCGGGATCACCGCCCGCTTCACGTACTCGGCGCCGCCACTCACGATCGCGCGCCGGGCCCATGCCGGCGGCAGCGCGCGGAACCCGTACTCGCGCCGAATGCGCTCCGGCAACAGCGTGATCGTGACGAAGTTCACCGCCTCGACCACCGGCCGCAACGCGAGCGGCACCGGGGGCTCGAGCACGATCTCCCGCGCCCGCGTGCGCGCCCAGGCGTTCACGTGCAGGTCGTCTCCGGCAAGCATCCCGCGACCGTAGTCCTCGAGGTCCGACAGGGTGGCGGGCATGTCCGATGTGGACAGGCCCAAGAGCCGGCCGACCACCCTGTAGTCGTCCCAGAAGTCCGCCTGTGCCGCGCGAATCATCCCGCCGACGTACTTGCGGTACACGACAACCGCGCTGTCGACGAGCGTGTACAGCACCCACATCAGCAGCTCGGGGTCGGACGCCCGGTACGGCGTGCCTGCGGGGAAACGGCCCACCGGGCGGTCCAGCGTGCCGCTCACGCGCCGGTGCATTGCCCGCACGCGGCGCGTGACGCGGTCCGCCTCGGCGCGTGTCCCGAACGTGATCGTGCTCATCACCTCGGCGGTGCGCGCAAGCCGCTCGTAGGGCTCGTCGAGGGCCGACGTGTGGGCGAGCAGGCCCGACACCGCCAGCGGGTGCGCGGCCTGCATCAGCAACGCCCGCGGGCCGGCGAGCGCCAGCGCACGCTCCCGGTAGACGCGCCGCATCATCGAGTCGTCGTCGAAGTATCGGGCCACGGCCTCAAAGGTACGGGGCCGCCGCGGCGCCGGGATCGCTGCCCGGGAGAGAGCTGCCGGGTAGGCGCGGCCAGAGGTCGGCGCAACGACTCCTCAATTCGCCCGGTTCATCCTTGGTCGATCTCCCGGAGTGTCGGGAGAACTCGGGTCAGTTCGGTCTAGGCGGCGGCCTCTTCGACCTCGAGCGGCAGCCCGGAGTCGACCAGGAACTTCTCCAGCGCATCCACGCAGCAGGGGTCGAACTGGCGCCCGGCGTGCAGGCGCAGCTCCTCGAGCGCCTCTGCCTGCGACTGCGCCGAGCGGTACGGGCGGTCGCTGGTGATCGCGTCAAAGGCGTCCGCCACGAGGAGGATGCGCGACGCCAGCGGGATCGCATCTCCCGCGAGCCCGCCCGGGTAGCCCGACCCGTCGAAGTGCTCGTGGGAGTGACGCACCCACTCGGCGATGCCCCCCATGCCCTCGACGCGGTTGATCAGCTCCGCGCCCTCCTCGGGGTGCCGCTTGACCTCCTCGAACTCGCAGTCGTCGAGCGAGTCGGGCTTCTGGAGGATGCGGTCGGGCAGCACCACCTTGCCGATGTCGTGCAGCATGGCCGCGATGCGCAGATGCGCGAGGTCGGCGCCGCTCCAGCCGAGCTGCTGCGCGATCCCGGCCGCGTAGCGCGCCACGATCGTCGAGTGCTCGATCGGGGTGGCCATGCGCGCGTCCACCGCGCGCGCGAGCGCCGCCGCCCAGGTCAGCTCGCGCCTGCCGGCCGTGAAGTGAACGTCGTCGCCGTGCTTGTTTGCGTACAGCTCGCGGTCGGCGTGACGCTGAAGCTCGTCGTGGTTGATCCCATGTCCCGGAAACGCGGCCGTCCCGGTGGACATGGCGACTCGCTCCGACAGCAGCTTGCGGGCACGGGTGGCGACCCGCTCCGCGCCACTCTTCCCGGCCCCCGGGGCCAGGATCGCGAACTCGTCCCCGCCCAGACGACCGACCGAGTCC
>JBOGZM010000245.1:0-4899 GCA_050697255.1 Solirubrobacterales bacterium | reverse complement strand
GCACATAGCTGGACACCGGGATCGGGTGCGGTCCGGCCACGCACAGCACGGCCGGGATCCCTGGCTCCCACTCTGGAAGTTGGATGCGCAAGGGATCGAAGATACTGCCGCGATGCGACTCGTGGTGCGGGGCGGGCAGGTGCTGGTCGGAGATCCGGGGGAGGGGCGGTTCGAGCACGCGGACGTGATCGTCGAGGATGGGCGCATCGCCGGCGTGGAGCCTTCCGCGGAGGTCGCCGATGCGCGGGCGCTGGATGCGGAAGGCGCACTGGTGCTGCCCGGGTTCGTGGACACGCATCGCCACACCTGGCAGACCGCGATGCGCGGCATCTGCGCGGACTGGACGCTGCTCGACTACTTCCGCGGCGTGCGGCTCCAGATCTCGGGCGCATACGGACCCGAGGACATCTACGCGGGCAACTACGTCGGCGCGCTCGAGGCGCTCGACGCCGGTGTCACCACCCTGCTCGACTTCTCCCACTGCCTGAACTCCCCGGACCACGCCGACGAGGCGGTGAGAGGCCTGACCGATGCCGGCGTGCGGGCGATCTTCGCCTACGGGATGTTCCCGGTGCCGCTCGAGCAGCCGGCCTTCGCGACCCCCGCGGACCGGCTCGCCGACGCGCGCCGCGTGCGCGAACGCCATTTCTCTTCCGGCGCCGGGCTGCTCGACATGGGGATCGCGCTGACCGAGCTGGGGCTCGTGCCGTTCGACGTGACGCGCGCCGAGGTGGCGCTGGCCCGCGACCTGGAGGTGATGGTGACCGCCCACACCGGCTCGGTCACGGCGGACCCGCGCGTGCCCGAGGTGGAGATGCTGCACGCGGCCGGGCTGCTCGACCACCGCCAGGTGCACGTGCACTGCAACGCCTGCACCGATCGGGAGCTCGACCTGCTGGCCGGCGCCGGGGCGTCGGTGTCGCTGACGCCCGAGACCGAGCTGCAGATGGGGATGGGCTTCCCGATCTTCGCCCGCGCGCTGGCGCGCGGCATGACGCCCAGCCTCGGTTGCGACATCGTCTCGAACAACAGCGGCGACCTGTTCGCCCAGATGCGGCTCGGGCTTCAGGCTGAGCGGGCGCGCTCCAACCAGGCCGCGCTGGAAGGCCTCGAGATGCCGGCCCGGCTGACGCTCGGGGTGCGCGACGTCCTGCGGTTCGCGACGCTCGGCGGCGCGGAGGCGCTCGGGATGGAGTCGCTGGTCGGGTCCATCGAGCCCGGGAAGGCGGCGGACCTCATGCTGCTGCGCTTCGAGCGCCTCCACACGGCGCCGCTGAACGACCCGGTGGCGACCGTGGTGCTGCAGGCCGGCCCAGCGGACGTGGACGCGGTCGTCGTGGCTGGTCAGGTCGTGAAGGAGGGCAGTGAGCTACCGGGCGAACGAACGGCGCAGGCCCGAGCCCTCGTGGAGCGCTCGCGCGATCGCATCGTCTCCGCGCTCGAGCCGCGGGGCGGCCTGCTGCCTCCGGCGCCGGAGGGCTGGTTCGAGGCCACGATGCAGGTCATCGAGCACAACCTCGCGGGGGCGCCGGGTCCCGCGGCATGACCTTCGCGAGCTCCGTGCCTCGAGGGTGGCTGGCTAGTCTGCGCCGCCGCCCTCGGCGTGCAGCGCCGGGCACGGCTCGCGCAGCTCCCACAGGTGGGCGAGGGTCTCCTCGTCGAGGCTGGGCCGGTCCTCGAGCTGACCCTCCAGGATCTGCACCCACTCCCACTGGCAGGAGCACTTGGCGGCGACCAGGTGCTGCTTGGCGGTGCGGCGCAGCCCGTACACGTAGCGGTGGGCCCCGTCCAGCACCGGCAGCTCGCCCGTCTCGCCGGGCAGCTCGGCCTGCGTGCCGCCGACGCCGTGCACCCACGCCGCGACGATCTCGCTCATGGAGAGGATGCCGATCACCTTGTGCTCGTCGACCACCATCAGGTGGCGGATGTGGCCCTTGGTCATCGTGCGGGCCGCGCGCTCGAGCGTCCAGTCGCAGGTCGCCGCGATCACGTCGGCGGTCAGGAAGTCGCGCACCGGCCGCTTGCGGGGGTCCGCCTCGGAGGCCATCGCCCGGCCGAGGTCGCGCTCGGTGATGATTCCCGGGTCACGGGAGTCCACGTCGATCACGGCCAGCGCGGTGACCCCTCGGTCCAGCATGGTGCGGGCCGCCTCCTCGAGGGTCTGGTCGGTTGTGATCGCCACGACGCGCTCACGGAGGGCGTCCGCGACCGTCTTCTCGCGAAGTTCGGTGGGGAGGTTCACTCCAGAGAATGTGCCTGCATCGGGGGAGTAAGTCAAGCGGTCTGGCCGAGAGGGCGCCGGCTCGTGGCAGCTTCCGTCCGCGAGCGGGCCTAGTCTGCCCGCTCGTGCGACCCGCTGCTAGCATCCGCGCGAAGCGCCGTACCGGCGCGACGCAGCGGAGGGCGGCGGCCGGAGAGGTCGTATGAGCGCCAAAGGGGCGCGCGCCGCGTCGACCGGTGCGGCTCGTGAGCAGGGTCTCGAGCCGGTCATGAGCAAGAGCAAGAAGGCACCGCACCTCGCGGCCGTCGAGGCGGCGGACGACTCGGCGTCCATCGTGGCGCCCACGAAGGGCGCGCAGCACACGGTCGCCGAGCTGGAGCGCTATGCCACGCTGCTGCGGATCGACTGCGTGAGGATGCTCGCGGTCGCGAAGTCGGGCCACCTCGACAGCTCGTTGTCCGCGGCGGACATCGTGGCGGCGCTCTACTACCGGGTCCTGCGGCATGACCCCGACCGGCCCCGGTGGCCGGGCCGGGACCGGTTCGTGCTGTCGAAGGGCCATGCCGCCCCGATCCAGTACGCGGCGCTGGCGCGGCACGGGTACTTCCCGCACGAGGACCTGATGGGCCTGCGCAAGCTCGACGCCCACCTCCAGGGCCATCCGGACATGACACGCACCCCGGGCGTCGAGGTGTCGACGGGATCCCTCGGTCAGGGGCTCTCGATGAGCCTCGGGATCGCGCTCGGGCTGCGGCTCGACCACATCGACGACGCACACGTTTTCGCGCTGCTGTCCGACGGCGACTGCCAGGAGGGGCAGACGTGGGAGGCCGCGATGGCGGCGGTCCACTTTGGCGTCACGAACCTGACCGCGATCGTCGACTACAACCACCTCCAGACGGATGGGACGACGGAGGAGGTCATGGACATCAAGGACGTGCGCAGGAAGCTCGAGGCCTTCGAGTGGGACGCGATCGAGATCGACGGGCACGACATGGCCGCGGTGGTCGAGGCGCTGGAATGGAGCAGGCAGCGCGACCGGCCGGCGGCGATCGTGTGCCAGACGCGCAAGGGCTGCGGGGTGTCGCTGATGGAGGACCAGTTCGGCTTCCACGGCAAGCCGCCGACCCCCGAGCAGGCCGAGCAGGCCCTGACCGAGCTAGAGACCCGCCTCGTCGAGCAGAACGCGGAGCTGGAGTCGACGCGATGACGCCGGTGCGCGACAAGGACCCGGTCGCCACCCGGATGGCATACGGGGATGCGCTCGTCGAGCTGGGCGAGCGACACGAGGACGTCGTCGCCCTGGACGCCGACCTGGCGGTCTCCACGCAGAGCATCAAGTTCGGCCGCAGGTTCCCCGAGCGCTTCTTCAACGTCGGCACGGCGGAGGCGAACATGATGTCGATGGCGTGTGGCCTGGCGACCACCGGCAAGGTGCCGTACGCCTCCACGTTCGCGATCTTTGCCACCGGCCGCGCGTACGACCAGGTGCGGCTGGGAATCGCCCACAACGAGCTGCGGGTGCGCGTCTGCGCCTCGCATGGTGGCCTGTCGCTCGGCGAGGACGGCGCGTCCCACCAGATGATCGAGGACATCGCGCTGATGCGGGCGATGCCGCGGATGCAGGTCGTCGTCCCGGCTGACTACAACCAGGCCTACCGCGCCGTGTTGGAGAGCTACGACCGCGACGGGCCGATGTACATGCGCTTCGGCCGGCCGGCGACGCCGTTCATATACGACGAGGTGCCCGAGACGCTCGGGGCCGGCGTGGACGTGGTGCGCGAGGGGCGCGACATCTCGATCTTCGCCTGCGGCCACATGGTCTGGCGCGCGCTGGACGCCGCCGAGCAGCTGCACCGCGACGAGGGCGTCGCCGCGGAAGTCGTGAACGTCGCGGTGATCAAGCCGCTCGACTCCGAGGCGGTGCTGTCGTCGCTGGCGCGCACCGGTGTCGCCGTGACCGCCGAGGAGCACCGCACGGCGGGCGGGCTGGCGGACGCGATCCGCTCCGTGGCGGCCGAGCAGTACCCGGTCCCGATCCTCGCCGTCGGCGTGGGTGACATGTTCGGCATGTCCGGCACCGGCGAGGCCGTGATGGAGCGTTTCGGGCTGACCGCCGCCGGAATCGCCGACACCGTGCGCCAGGCGCTCGTGACGAAGCCCGTCGTGCGCCACTCGCCGGTGTTGAACGGCGACGATTAGCTTCAGAGGGCAGGGAAAGAAACCGCCCCGCCGAACAAGGCGATGGTCGGGACCGGGCTCGGTCCTGCCAAACTTCCTGCGCATGGCAGCTATCGACGAGACTCTCGAGCCGGCCGCCGGGCCGCCCCTCGCCGGGCGCCGGCCCGCCGTGGAGCTGCGCGACACGACCGTCGTCTATCCCGGCGGCAACGTCGGGCTGGACGGCGCCTCGGTCGCGATCGAGCGGCGCGAGTTCGCCTTCCTCGTCGGCCCCACCGGCTGCGGCAAGAGCACCTTCATCCGCCTCCTGCTGCGTGAGATCGAGCCTGCGCGCGGTCAGGTCCTGATCGCCGGCCGCGACATCGGCGCGCTGCCGCGCAAGAAGACTCCGAAGCTGCGCCGCAACATCGGCGTCGTGTTCCAGGACTACAAGCTGCTGCCCAACCGCACCATCTACGACAACGTCGCGTACACCCTGAAGGTGATCGGAGCGTCGC
>JBOGZM010000244.1:0-6843 GCA_050697255.1 Solirubrobacterales bacterium | reverse complement strand
GAAGCCGAACTTCGAGTGCGAACGCCCGATGCCCGCATCCTTGATCCCGCCCCACGAGCACTGCGCGGCGCCGTGGGAGTAGGAGTGGTCGTTGATCCACACCATGCCCGACTGGATCTGTCGCGCCATGCGCTCGCCCTTGTCCCGATCCAGCGTCCAGACGGACGCGCCGAGCCCGAAGTCGGAGTCGTTGGCGAGGTCGATCGCCTCCTGCTCGCTGTCCACAGGCACGATCGGAAGCACCGGCCCGAAGATCTCTTCGCGCATGATGCGCATGTCGTGCGTGACGTCGGTGAGGACCGTTGGAGCGATGAAGTGACCGCTGAGGCCCGGCATCTCCCGGGGTCCGCCGCAGAGCCGCTTCGCGCCCGAGGCGATCGCGTCGTCAACGAGCTCGCAGACCAGGTCGTATTGGTCCTTGGACACCATCGGCCCGATTGCCGTGGTCCACTCGAGCGGGTTGCCGACCGGCAGGGCGCTTGCCTCCCGCACGACTCCTTCGATGAAGCGGTCGGCCACGTCGCGCATCACATAGGTCCGCTCGATCCCGGAGCAGGTCTGGCCGGCGTTGGCAAACCCGCCCCAGACTGCCCCCGAGATCGCGTTCGCGAGGTTCGCGTCGGAACAGACGATCTGGGGGTCCTTGCCGCCCAGCTCCAGCACGGACCCCTTCATGCGGCGCGCACACTCCTCGCCGACACCACGGCCGACCTCGACCGAGCCCGTGAAGAAGATCTTCCCCGCGCTCGACTCGACGAGCGCTTGGCCGACCGCGCCACCTCCGTGGACCGTACGAACGAGTCCCTCTGGTAGTCCGGCGCGCTCGAAGATCTCCTGGATCCTCTGGCCGATCAGCGGGGTCAGCGATGCCGGCTTCAGCACGACGCCGTTACCCGCCATCAGCGCGATCGCGACCTCTCCGAACGGGATCGACCACGGGTAGTTCCACGGTGAGATGACTCCCACGACACCGATCGGCTCGTAGACGAACTTGCTCTTCTTCTGCTTCAGCATGAGCTGCGGATACGGGATCCGCTCGTCCGCCAGGATCCGGGGCCCGTTGTTCGCGATCCAGTGGAGTGCGTCGATCGTCGGCAACAGCTCCATCGTGTAGGACTCGAGGCGCGGCTTCCCCTGCTCGCGCGTGAGCAGGTCAGCGACCTCGTCGGACTGCTCGAGGAGCACCTGCGCGGCCCGCCGCAGGTAGCGAGCCCGGTCGGTCAGTGAAAGTTGTGCCCAGAAAGGCTGTACGCCGGCCACGTCGTCCACGACCGCCTGGACCTGGTCGGGGGTGATCGTCGGGACGGCTCCCAGCTGCCCACCGGTCGCGGGGTCGAATGACTGGAGCTCACCCGGCGCTGCTCCGTTGGATGATGCCTGCTGCGATTCGCCGCGTGCTGTGACCGCCATGCTGATCTCCTCCCTGGCTCGGCTTCCGGCCGGCGATTCTACTCGCCGCCCGGCGCAGGCCAAGTGCGAGGCTCAGCGGGCCCTGAGGATGAAGACGCGGCTCGAGATGCGTAGGTTGCCGCGGGAGTCGATCTCGCGGATCACCGCCTTCGCCTTGAACCGCTTCAGCCGCTTGGCGAGGCGCATCTTGCGCTTCGAGAATCGCACCCTGATCTTGCGCTTCCGGTTCGCCCCGATCGTGAACCTCCTTGCCCCCAGCGTGACGAGCTTGCGCTTGCTCTTGCTCACGGGCTCGGCCGTAGTGATGCTGAGGCGGCCGCGGCACCTCACCGCCCCCGCGCAGGTGAGCGAGATCGAGACGCGACCCTTCCGCGACATCTTCACCCTTCGGCCCGAGATCAGAACCAGCGATCCGATGATGATCTTGGCCTGCTGGGCCTGTGGGGCCTGTGGGGCCTGTGAGGTCTGTGGGGTCTGTGGAGCCTGAGGCACGGCTGCGGGGCCATCGCCGGGAGCTGGGCCCGGGCCGCTCGTGTCGACCCGGAAGCTGATGCTGGCGGGAGACTGGTCGATGTTGCCGGCGTCGTCCGTGGCGACCACGTCGAGGGTGTGCTCCCCGTCGGCAAGCGGATCCGCGGTCAGCGGAGAGGAGCACACGAAGAAGCTCTGTGAGTCGAAACGACAGAGGAAGGTGGCGGCCGGGTCTGGGGAGGAGAGGAAGAACTCCGGCGTCGAGTCCGATGTCGTGCCGGATGGTCCCTGGACCTCGGTGTCGGGCGCGACCGTGTCGAGCGTGAAGTCGCGGCTCGCCGGCTGCAGATCGAGCTGACCCTGGTCGTCGACGGCGCGCACGCCAAAGGTCCAGTCACCGTCCGCCGGCGCCGGAACCGCCTCGCCCGAGCGACAGCCGGTCCAGGTCGCGGTCACGAGGTCGCCGCCACTGTCGATGACCGTGCACTCGAAGTCCGCCCACGGCTCGTCCGATGTGAACTCCCAGCGCGGGTCGGCGGTCGGGCCTGTGGGGCCGCTCGTGATCGTCGTGCCGCTCGGGGCCTGGCCGTCGTTCACCTCCTCGCAGGCGTGCGGATCAAGGAGCGTGTCGGAGCGATCGAGGACCACGAGGTCGTAGCCCGAGCCGCAACCGGCCGCGTCGCTGCCGCCGTCCCGGATCCGGATCTCGTCGTCGCCACCCTTCCCGAGCAATGTGTTGGGCAGGGCGTCGCCGATCAGCCTGTCTCCGAAGGCGCTGCCGTTGATGCTCTCGATCCCGCTCAGCGAATCGATGCCGTCTCCAGTGTTCTGGGGCCCGGGGGCACTGAGGTCGATCGTCAGCGCACCGGCCGCGCCGAAGCTGGCCAGGTCGACGCCCTCGCCGCCGATCAGCTGGTCGTTGCCCACGCCGGTGAGCTCGTCTCCGTCGCCGATCAGCCTGTCATCCCCGCCGCGGCCGTCGAGGACGTCGTTTTCGTTCTCGCCGCGTAGGGTGTCTGCGCCGCTGCCGCCGGTGAGCGTGTCGTTTCCGTTCCGGCCGTAGATGAACGCTTCCACGTCGGAATCGTTCGTTACGAGGTCGTCCTTGTCGCGGACGTTGATGGTGAGCTGGGAGACCCCCTCGCAGGCAACCGTGGTCGCATCGATGCTCACGCAGCCAAACCCGGGCGTGATCGGATCAGCCGGGTCGGTGATCGTGATGGAGGGAGCCGCGCCGGATGCCACGACCGCGTTCGCCAAGCCCTCGGCAGCCTGAAACGACAGCTCTCCGCTGCTGGGGTTTACGTTGGCGTCACTGGCCAGCGCCGGCGCCGCCCCCAGAAACGTCACGACCGTCGCCACGAGAGCGGCGATTCCAAGTCGGGAGGTCCTGCGGGCAGACGTAAGCGCGGCCGATCCCTGCCTGCTGCGAATGCTTCCCATCGGCACGGTTCAGCGTAGACGCTATTCGCGGTTTTTGCGCTGCTTTTGACGTACTGCGACAAGCCGTTCCCGCAGCTGTTCCTCGAATCCGCGCTCGGTGGGCTCGTAGTAGTGCCGGTCCTCCATGCCCTCGGGCAGCAGGGACTGATCCGAAACGCCGCCGGGAAGGTCGTGCGGGTACTGGTAGCCGCCGCCGCGCCCGAGCTTTCTGGCGCCGTAGTAGTGCGCGTCCTGGAGGTACGAGGGTGGGTCCATGGCACCTTCGCGGCGCACGTCCGCCCGCGCCCGTGAGATCCCCCTCAGGCTCGCGTTCGACTTGGGCGCCAGAGCCAGGTACGCGGTTGCCTGGCTGAGGTTGAGGGCGCACTCCGGCATGCCGACGCGTTCCACGGCCTGCGCCGCCGCCACTGCGATCACCAGCGCCTGCGGGTCGGCGTTGCCGATGTCCTCGGAGGCCAGAACGATCATCCGGCGCGCGATGAAGCGGGGGTCCTCGCCGCCCTCGAGCATCACGGCGAGGTAATACAACGAGGCGTCCACATCGGAGCCACGCGTGGACTTGATCCAGGCCGAGATGTAGTCGTAGTGCTTGTCCCCCTCCCTGTCGTAGAGCACCGCCTTCTTCTGCATCGCGTCCTCGGCGAGCTCGACGGTCACCGGATGCTCGAGGCGCTTCGACGTCTCAGAGGCGAGCTCGAGCGCGTTGTAGGCGGCGCGCGCGTCGCCACCTGAACGCGCCGCCAGGAACTCGATCACGTCGTCGGGCACCTCCGGCGGATCCGGGATGCCGCGTTCGGGATCGCGCAGCGAACGTCTCAGGAGCTCAGCGACGTGCTCCGGCGTGAGCGGGAGCAGCTCATATATCTGTGAGCGGGAGAGGAGCGCCGAGTTCACCTCGAAGTACGGGTTCTCGGTGGTCGCCCCGATCAGCACCAGCAGGCCCTCCTCCACCGCGGGCAGCAGCGCATCCTGCTGAGCCTTGTTGAACCTGTGGATCTCGTCGAGGAAGAAGATCGTCGCGGTGCCGGAGGCGCGACGGCGCTCCGCGGCTCGGGCGATCACCTCGCGCACCTCGGCCCGGCCGGCGTTCACGGCGCTTGCCTCCTCGAACGCCGCCCCCGCCCCGGCCGCGGCGATCCGCGCGAGCGTCGTCTTTCCGGTCCCGGGCGGCCCGTAGAGGATCATGGAATGCGGTTGGCCGCTCTCGATCGCCGTGCGCAGCGCCGACCCGGGGCCGAGCAGGTGGTCCTGGCCGATAAAGTCGCCCAGCCCTTGCGGGCGCATGCGCGCGGCCAGCGGCTCGTCCTCCAGCGGGACGGCTGGCCGCTGCGACCTCTCGTCGCCCGTGTCGAACAGCCTTTCCACCCCGATCAGTATCCCCAATGGACTACGTGCTTCTCGGAGTGTGGTGCTTCCTGGTCGCGCTCGGCGGTGGCCTTGTCGGCTTGGTGCTCGGCAACATCCGCCTTCCGGCGGTGCTGGTGCTGTCCTCATCCCCGGCTGCCGGCGCCGGCGCCAACATCGGAATCAGCGCGGTGGCCGCAGCCGCCGCCTCGGTCGCCCACATCCGGGCGGGGCGGGTCAACTGGCGGCTGTTCGCCTGGATGGCGCCGCCCTCGATCGCGGGCGCGGTCGTGGGCGGCTACGTCTCGGGCGTGATCCCGGGCGACGCGCTGCTGCTGGCGATCGCTGCGGTGCTCTTCTACAGCGCCTACGACCTGCTCGCGCGGCCCGGCGCCGGTCGTAGGCGACCCGGGCGAGCGGCGCTGGACATCCCGGCGGCCGTGCTGTCGGGGCTGGTGATCGGCCTCCTGGGCGGTCTTGTGGGGCTGATTCTCGGATCCCTGCGGATGCCGGCGCTGATCCGGCTGGTGGGGGAGGAGCCGCCACTTGCCGTGGGGACGAACGTGACGGTTGGCTTCCTGGTCGGAGTTGCGGGAGTGATCGGCCACCTTCCCTCTGCGCCGCCGGACTGGGACCTGCTCGCGGTGGGTGCGCTGGCCTCGATACCCGGCGCCGTGATCGGCTCCCGGCTGACCGGCAGGCTCTCCGACCGGGACCTGCTGCGGGCGATCGGCGTGGTGCTGCTGATCGCGGCCACCGTGATGGCGGTGGACGCCCTCACCTAGCATTAGGCGCATGACTCCCGAGGAGTTTTCCGCCGCGCTCACCGAGGAGCCCGCCGGCGACGCCGTTCCCGTGCGGCTCGGCGGGATGGCGCTGCGCAACGGGCTGCTCGTCCACGGCCCGGAGCACTGGGCCGTTGCGCTGCGCTCCCGCGAGGGGGGGATCAAGGTGGAGTCCGGACGCAAGCCGCGCGTGCGCGGCGCGCTCTCCCAGCTGCCCGGCGTGCGCGGGCTCGCGCGGCTGGGCGAGGCGTTCGCGCTGCTGCCGGTGGTCAAGCGCAGGGTGCCGGAGGTGAAGCTTCCCTTCGAGGACGCAAAGGTCCTCGCCGCGATGGCGGGCTCGTCGCTGCTGTCGGCGGCGTTCCGGCGCGCCGGCCGGCGCGGCCCGGGTGATGAGCTGATGGTGGCCGCCCTGGGGCTGGCACCGACCGCGCTCGCGCTGCGTGACTCCGAGCTCGCCGCCTACCACGGCGTGGAGCACAAGGCGATCGCCGCCTACGAGCAGGGCACCGATGCTGCCGAGGCCGCAAAGGAGCACGACCGTTGCGGGTCCAACCTCGTCGCCCCGATGCTGATCTCGAGCGTCGCGGGCAACGTGATCGTGCGGTCGGTCCTCGGAGCACGGGGCCCGGTCGCGGGAGTGGCGGTGACGCTCGTGGGCGTCGCTGCCTCGGTCGAGATGTTCGCCTGGTCGGAGCGCAACCGCGAGACCTCGCTCGCGCGGGCATTTCGGAGGCCGGGCTATGAGATGCAGCGCCTGTTCGCGACACGCGAGCCGTCGCCGGAGCAGCTCGATGTAGGGCGCGCGGCGCTTGCCGAGATCCTCCGCCTGGAGGCCCCGGCGGCGCGAGATATGTAGGAGGCGGCCGGAGGCCGACTCAGGGGCAGGCGCCGGCGAAGCGGGCCCCGAAATTACTCGCGCAATCCCAGCCGTGCCTGATTAGGCTGGTTTCCGGGTCCTCCCCCGGACCCTCTCACCTCCCCAACCGCCATGGAGCACGGATGCTGCCGCTAGCTGTCGACACCCCCTTCATCCAGCAGGTCCAGACGTGGGCGATCACCTGGCTGCCCATCCTCCTGATGTGCGCGCTGGTCTACCTGATCTGGCGCACCCTGAAGTCCATGCCCCGCACCAAGCCGCAGCAGATCAAGCCCGAGGGCTCGGGCGCAGTCAGCTGGGATGACGTCGCGGGCTGTGACGAGGCCAAGCACGAGCTGCGCGAGGTCGTGGAGTTCCTGCGCAGCCCGGACCGCTTCAAGAAGCTGGGCGCGAGCGTGCCGAAGGGCATCATGCTGCACGGGCCGCCCGGCACCGGCAAGACGCTGCTGGCGAGGGCCGTCGCGACCGAGTCCGGCGCACAGTTCTTCAGCCAGTCCGCGAGCTCCTTCGTCG
>JBOGZM010000243.1:0-2517 GCA_050697255.1 Solirubrobacterales bacterium | reverse complement strand
TGATCTTCGCCGGGTTGCGGATCGGTGAACTATGTGCGCTGCGGTGGCGGGACGTTGATCTGGCGACCGGGCGGATACGCCTGGGTGAGGCGAAGACGGACGCGGGCGTCCGGGAGGTGGAGCTGCTTCCGGTGCTCCGAGATGAGCTGGCGGCGCACAAGGCGCAGTGCCCGGACACGAGTGCAAACGTCCCCGTGTTCGCCACGACCACGGGACGGACGCAGAACCCGAGCAACGTTCGCCAGCGTGTGCTCGGTCGGGCTGTGGAGCTGGCGAACAAACGGCGCGAGTCGGCTGACCTTGTGCCCTTGCCAGAGCGGCTGACCCCACACTCTCTCCGACGCACGTTCGCCTCTGCTCTGTATGCGATCGGCAGGACGCCGCCTGAGGTCATGGACCAGCTCGGTCACACAGACCCCAAGTTGGCGCTCCGTATCTATGCACGCTCCATGAGGCGTGACGGAGGTGACGTTGAGCGGCTGCGCGCGCTTGTAGGCGTCAGCGAGTGGGCAGTAATGGGCAGAAGTGAGCCGGACGAGACAGTCGAGGCCGGAGTCGGCGCTGGCTTCACACGCGCGAAAGAAACGCCCTTCCAGGGAAAAACGGACATGGGCGCGGCTGGGATCGAACCAGCGACCTCTCGCGTGTGAAGCGAGCGCTCTCCCGCTGAGCTACGCGCCCGGAGGAAGGGCAATTCTAGAGCCGGGCACCGGCCTGGCCATCAGCGCCTCAAGGCGATGGTGCGCCGTGTCGTCGTCGCGTTGCCCGCGGGGTCCCTCGCCGTCAGGGCCACTCGGGCCCGTGTCTTTCCGGTGGAGCGTCTAGGGTCTCGCACGATGAGGCGCGTGGGGGAGATCACATACCTCGTCCTGGTCTGGCTCTTCCTCGCGGCCGTGATCACGCAGTTCTTCCTCGCGGGCCTCGGCAGCTTCGGGGCCAAGAGCTTCGAGCCGCACAAGGACTTCGCGGGCGTGTTCCACCTGCTTGCGCTGCTGGTGCTCCTGCTCGCGATCTTCGTGCGGCGCAACCGCGCCGACATCATCCTCGCGGTGGTGCTGTTCGTGATCACGACGGCGCAGTTCTCGCTCCCGGAGACCCGGGAGGACGCGCCCGGCGTCGCGGCCCTGCACGTCGTGAACGCGCTGTTCATCTGGATTGTCGGGTACCACCTCGCGATGCGCGCCCTCCTCGCGCGGTTCCGCGGCGGCACACCTCCCGCGGCCGACGCTCCGCAGCAGCCCTGATCCTGCTCTAAAGTTGACCCCGGATCGTGCTAGGCGGGGCGCTAGCGGTGCCCTGTAACCCGCAACCCGCTCTAGCGGGGCTGAATCCCCGTCTGAGGGTTCGGCCTTCAGGGTCAGTACGCCGCGTACGGCGTTGATGGCCAGGTCCCGCGCGATGGAGTCCCGTGAACCAGGTCAGATCCGGAAGGAAGCAGCCTTAAGCGGTCTTCTCCATGCGCCGCGGAACCGCCTGGCCGGAGCCTGATCGCGGCTGACACGCCTGGGGGCATGTTCTCGACGACGGGTGCACGGTCCATGTGACCTATGCGGCCGTTCTGTGAACAGAGCGGCCGGATTACCCAGGGCACTGGCGCTCGTACAGCGCCCACGACCCGTTGCCCGCGACCGGCCGGAAGCCGGCCGGCTGGCGGGGCACCTCGAACCGCTTCGGGTCGCGCGGGTCGAGGATGAACCTCTCCTCCACGACGTCGGTCTGAGGCCCGACGTACAGGCCCCGCCGCGGCGGCTCCAGCTGGGCGGATCGGAAGTCCGCCGGGGCGCGGTCGAGGTACCACGCCAGGATCGGGACCGCGCGGTGGTTCGGCACGTACACCGGCGTGCAGCGCTCGATCAGCCCTTCGGCCGCACCGACCCGGGTCAGGTCGCGCAGATCGTCCTGGATCGCCCCGCGCAGCTGGATGCCGTCGCGCAGGCCGTCGAGGCGATCGGTCTGGTGGGCGGCCGTCGACCCCGCGAACGCCACCAGGAGCACCGCGGCGCCCCCGACCCACATGCGCCAGGGACCCTCGAGCGGGCGCCCGATCCAGCGCAGCGCGGCAAACCCGAAGAAGATGCACAGCATCGCCGCGGGCAGGAACAGGTAGCGGCCAAGCAGGGACAGGCCGGCGAGCCCGATCGCGACGAACGCGAGCCCACCGAGAACCGCGAGCGCGGCCGGCAGGGCCGCGCGCTCACGGGCGAAGCGCAGCGCCAGGAAGAAGCCGGCCGTGCCGCCCACCAGTGGGACCCAGCGCAGGATCTCGCCGAGCCGGCGCGGCATCACCTCGGGCACGTTCTCGATGCCCTGTGGCCGGCCGAGCGTCTCGGCCGTGTCGCGCGTGAGCGTGAGGGAGTGGAGCGCGTCGCCGGTGATCGCGAGGTCGCTGATTGCCCAGATCAGCGGCGCGGCGACCACGAGGCCGGCGAGCTGGGCAGCGCGCCGGCGCGGCAGCGCGGGCAGGAGATAGAGCCAGTAGACCCCGGCCAGCAGCCAGGCCTCGGGGCGCAGCAGGCC
>JBOGZM010000242.1:0-10338 GCA_050697255.1 Solirubrobacterales bacterium | reverse complement strand
GTGTACGTGCACTACACCCACGACGCCGCGATCGGCGGCAAGGCGCCGCGCTGGGGCACGGCCGGCATCACGGCCGACCCGTGTCCCGACCCGCCCGCCGGCCCGGGCGGAGCGATCGACGGCTGCGTGGTCAGCGGGCGCATCGCTCGCCTGCAGGCGAGCGGCGAGTTCATGACCGGGCCGGAAACCGTCCTGGTGGAGGACTTCTGCGAGCAGTTCAACACCGACACCGGCGGCGGCCTCGAGTTCGGGGCCGACGGATACCTGTACATGTCGGCCGGCGATGGTGCCGCCTCCCACGCCTGGGACTGGGGCCAGTTCGGCAACCCGCTCAACCCGTGCGGCGACCCGCCGGGCGGGGTGGGCGCGGCGCTCACGCTACCCACCGCCGAGGGCGGGCGCCTGCGCGCGCAGGACCTGCGCACCCCCGGGGACCCCACCGGGCTCGGGGGATCCCTGATCAGGATCGACCCGGCCACCGGCGCGGGCGTGCCCGGCAACCCCCTGTTCTCGAGCCCGGACCCGAACGAGCGCCGCATCCTGGCCTACGGCCTGCGCAACGCCTACGGGCTTGCGATCCGGCCCGGCACCAACGACGTCTGGATCGCCGACCGCGGCCACGGCTACTGGTCCGAGGTGAACCGGGTGCCGAACCCGACCGACCCGGTGCGGAACTTCGGCTGGCCCTGCTACGAGGGCGCGCTGGACGACAACGGCGATCCGTACCCGCGTATCCGGCCGCGCAGCGACGACCGTGACATCGGCATCTGCGAAGACCTCTATGCGGAGGGCACCGCGACCACGGCGCCCTACTGGGCCTACGACCACGAGCTGCCGGTCGTGCCCGGCGAGGACTGCCGCACCAGCGCGGACGGAGAACCGATCAACACGTCGCTCAGCGGCATCGAGTTCTACCCGCAGGCGGGCGGTTCCTTCCCGACCGCGTACCGGGGCGCGCTGTTCTTCAGCGACCGCTGGCGCGACTGCATCTGGGCAATGCTGCCCGGCGCCGACGGACTGCCCCGACCGGGCCACGTGGTGCCGTTCGCCCAGCGCGCGCAGCATCCGCTCGACCTCGAGGTCGGCACCGACGGAGACCTGTACTACGTCGATCACGACAACGAGTCGGTGAAGCGCTTTCGCTTCTCGCCCAGCGGCTCCAACAGCGCTCCGAGCGCTGACGCGCAGGCCGACCCGGCAAGCGGCAACCGCCCGGTGATCGTCCACTTCGACGGGACGGGGTCGAGCGACCCGGACGTGGGCGACGTGCTCATGAACAGGTGGGACCTCGACGGCGACGGCGAGCTCGACGACTCGACCGAGGAGAAGCCCGTCTTCACCTACACCTCGGGCGGCACCCACACGGTCACGCTCCAGGTCACCGACACGTCGGGTGCGACGGCGACGGACACGGTCACCGTCGAGGTCGCCAGCGCCCCGGCGGTCACGATCGACACCCCGGCGGCCGGCACGGCATGGAAGGTCGGCGACCGGATCTCCTTCAGCGGCTCGGCGACCGACGAGGAGGACGGGGCGCTCCCGGCCTCGGCGCTCGACTGGTCCGTGGTCCTGCGCCACTGCGCGCAGGGCGAGTCGTGCCACGAGCACGAGCTTGGCAGCTTCGAGGACACCGGCGGCGACGCGGTGACCGCGCCGGACCACGCCGCCCCGGGCGAGATCGAGATCCAGCTGACGGCCACCGACTCCAGCGGCGAGACGGCCGTGGGGAAGCTGGCCCTGGCCCCGCAGACGACCGCCCTCACGCTCGATGCGAGCCCGGCGGGCGCGAGCCTGTCACTGAACGGGGACGAGCAGCGTGCGCCCTTCACGAGGCAGGTCGTGGCCGGCTCCACGAACACGCTGTCGGCTCCCTCGCAGCAGACCGTGGACGGCACCACCCGGCGGTTTGCCTCCTGGTCCGACGGACAGCCGCAGACGCACGCGATCGTGGCGCCCGCGACGGCGCTGTCGTTCACGGCCGCCTACGCGGAAGTCAGGCCGGGCACGCAGGCGCTCGGGTTCCCGGTCGAGATCGACTCCTACGTGGACAGCTCCGCGCCGTCGGCGAACTTCGGGTCCGGATCGGCTCTGCGGACCGACGACAGCCCGGTCGTCCACCAGTCGTACCTGAGGTTCCTCGTCTCCGGCCTGGCGGGCCAGCGCGTGCAGAGCGCGAAGCTGCGGATGCGCGCCACCGGTAACAGCGACGACGGCCCGGCTGTGTTCGGGACCTCGAACGACTGGACGGAGGGCGGCATCGCCTGGAGCAACCGACCCGCGCCGACGACGAGCGTGATCGGCGACGTGGGAGCCGTCACGGCGGGCGCCTTCAGCGAGTGGGACGTAACCTCGCTCGTGGCGGGTGACGGTCCGCTGTCGATGATGCTCGCGAGCGCCGTCGAGGACGGCACGCAGTTCAACTCCAGGGAGGTGGCGAACGCCGACCGCCGGCCACACCTCTTGGTGACCGTCTCGAACGACGCCTATCCACGCCCGAAGGCGGCCGGTCCGATGCGGATGTCGCTGGTGCCGGCATACGCGGAGTGCACCTCGCCCAACGGCGTCCACGGCCCTCCGCTCGCGCACGGCTCGTGCCGCCCCCCGGCGCACTCGTCCGGGAGCCTCACGGTCGGCACGCCCGACGCGAACGGGAGCACCGCGAACTCGGCTGGATCGGTCCGGCACACCGTTCGGGCAGGCGATCCCTCCACACCGGAGGACGAGGCGGATGTGACCTACCGCTTCGCGTTCTCGGACGTGCGCAACGCGCGTGACCTGTCGGATTACGCCGGAGAGCTCCAGGCACATGTGAGCCTGCGGGCCACGGACCGCCGCAGCGGCGACTCGGAGGCCGACCCGGCCACGATCGAGGACGTGATCCTGCGCGCCACCGTGCAGTGTGTCCCCACGCCCGCCACCGCCATCGGCGCCGCCTGCAACCTGAACACGACACTGGACGCGATCACTCCCGGCATCGTGCGCGAGAGCGCGCGCTCCATCTGGGAGCTGGGGCAGATCGAGGTCCTCGACGGCGGTTCCGACGGTGACGTGGACACGCCGGACAACGAGCTCTTCGCCCGCCAGGGCATGTTCATTCCCTGAGACCGAGGATCGGCTCCAGCGGTTGGTGCTACTCTCCTCGCGCTGGATTCGCTCAGACCGGTCCTCCAAGGTAGGGGGTCCGGCCGGGAGGGCATTTGTCCCCACGCGCAGTTCGACTCGATGGCACGAGTGCGTCTTCCCATGCACTCATCCTGCGCGCGCTGATCGCCTGCGCGGCGGCGCTGCTGTGCCTCGCCGCGCCCGCGACGGCGACCACGCTTCCGCCCGGGTTCCAGGAGACGGTTGCCTTCTCGGGCCTCAGCACGCCGACCGCGATCGAGTTCGCTCCCAACGGGCGCGTGTTCGTGGCGGAGAAGAGCGGGATCGTGAAGACCTACGAGAACGCCGCCGACACGACGGCGACGCAGGTGGCAGACCTCCGCACCCAGGTTCACAACTACTGGGACCGTGGGTTGCTGGGGCTCGCCGTCGACCCGAACTTCCCGACCGACCCCTACGTCTATCTGTTCTACGCGCACGACGCTCCGCCGGGCGGGACCGCGCCCACGTGGGGCGTGGCCGGTCAGACCTCCGACGGTTGCCCGGACCCGCCGGCCGGCCCCGGCGGCAACGAGGACGGGTGCGTGGTCAGCGGCCGCATCTCGCGCATTCAGATTGCGGGCGAGGTGGCGAATGGACCCGAGCAGGTGCTCGTCCCCGTGGTCGGTTGCTTCCAGTACCCCAGTCACATCGGCGGTGGGCTCGAGTTCGGGGCGGACGGCAACCTCTACTACTCCGGCGGCGACGGGGCCGCCTGGCACTTCGCCGACTACGGGCAGGAGGGCCAGCCCCCGAACCCCTGCGGCGACCCGCCGGCCGGCGTGGGCGGCGCGATGGCTCCCCCGACCGCCGAGGGTGGGCGGCTGCGCAGTCAGGACGTACGCACGTCCGGTGACCCGACCGGCCTGAACGGCGCCCTGATCCGGATCGACCCCGACTCCGGGGCGGCCGCGCCCGGCAATCCCTTCTTCTCGAGCCCGGACCCGAACACCCGCCGGATCGTGGGCTACGGCCTGCGCAACTCCTTCCGGATGGCCATCCGCCCCGGCACCAACGACGTCTACATGGGCGAGCCGGGCGGCCAGGGCGTGTCCGGCTGGGAGGAGATCAACCGGGTGCCGGACCCGCTCGCGACACCGGTGCGCAACTTCGGCTGGCCCTGCTACGAGGGCGGCTACGAGAACGGCAGCCCGGTGAACAAGAAGTACAACGCCTACGACAGCCTCGACCTCGACCTGTGCGAGACGCTCTATGCCGGGGGCACGGCGCAGCCGCCGTTTTGGGCCTACAAGCACTCGGTGCCGGTGGTTCCGGGCGAGACCTGCCCAAACACGAGCCACGCAAGCTCCGGGCTGGCGTTCGCGCCCCCGAGCGGAAGCTTCCCGGCCTCCTACGCGGGCGCTTTCTTCTTCGCGGACTACTCCCGCGATTGCATCTGGGTGATGCGGCCAGGTGCGGGTGGAGTGCCGGACCCCGCGACCGTCCAGAACTTCGCGCAGGGCTCCCCCACGCCCGTGGACCTGGAGTTCGACTCATCCGGCCAGCTCTATTACGTCGACATCGCCGGTGATTCGATCAAGCGGATCAACTTCACCACGGCGGGGAACCAGCCGCCCACCGCCGTCGCCCAGGCGACCCCCCAGGGCGGCGACGTCCCGCTGACGGTCGACTTCGACGCCACCGAGTCGAGTGACCCGAACCCGGGCGACACGCTCACGTACCGGTGGGACCTCGACGGGGACGGACAGCTCGACGACTCGACCGCGGCCCAGCCCAGCTTCACCTACGACGTCGAGGGCGTCTACACCGTGACGCTGGAGGTGACCGATTCGGGCGCCGCGTCGGACACGGACACGGTCACGATCAACGCGGGCAGCGGCCCGCCCGCGGCCAGCATCGACGCTCCTGCCGCGGGCGCGACCTGGCGCGTGGGCCAGACGATCAACTTCTCCGGCTCCGGCACGGACCCCGAGGACGGGGCGCTCCCGGCGTCCGCGCTGGACTGGTCGCTGATCCTGCACCACTGCTCGACGCCAACCGAGTGTCACGAGCATGGCATCCAGGACTACGAGAACACGGCCGGCGGCTCGGTCGCCGCTCCCGATCACGAGTACCCGTCGCACCTCGAACTGCGTCTGACCGCGACGGATTCGGACGACAATACCGACACCGCGACGCTGCAGCTCGACCCGCAGACGTCGACGGTCACCGTGCACACGAGCCCCGCGGGGATGGACGTGACGATCGGTGAGGAGAGCGGGCCGAGCCCGCTCCAGCACGAGGCGATCGTGGGCTCCAATAACACCGTCTCCGCGCCCTCGCCGCAGGTGTTCAACAACCTCTCGTACTCGTTCTACGGGTGGTCCGACGGGCAGGCCCGCACGCACACGCTCACGGCGCCGGCCACGGACGCCACCTACACCGCCTCGTACGCGCCGCTCGAGCCCGGCATGCACACGCTGACGTTCAGCCCCGCGGCCGACGCGTACGTGGAAGAGGCGAACCCGACCACCAACCTCGGGCCGGCGACCTTCCTGCGCACCGACGCGGGGGGCAATCCCGACGTCGACAGCTACCTGCGCTTCCAGCTGACAGGCATCCAGGGCAAGATCACGAGCGCCAAGCTGCGCCTGTTCGCGACCAGCAACACGATCGACGGGCCCGCCGTGATGCCGACCTCGAATTCGTGGACCGAGACCGGGATCACGTGGGCCAACAAGCCCGCCGCGACCGGTGGGCCGCTGGCCGACACGGCATCGATCGCGAACGTGACCTGGGTGGAGTGGGACGTCACCCCCGCGGTCACGGCGCCCGGAGAGCTCAGCTTCCTGCTGCACCAGGCGGTCAGCGACGGGGTGAACTTCCACTCGCGCGAGTCCACCAGCACCACGCGCAGGCCGGAGCTGGTCGTGACCGTGGCGAACGACGCGTACGCGCGTCCCCGCAGCGCATCGCCGCTGCGCGCCGCCCTGGTTCCGGCCTACGACCCGTGCACGGCAGCGAACCGCGTGCACGGGCCACCGCTCGAGCACCCGTCCTGCAACCCACCCTCCCAGGCGTCGGACAACGTCACGGTGGGCACCCCGGACGCGAACGGCAACACGGCCAACTCGGTCGGATCGTTCCGCTACTCGGTGCGGGTCGGGAACCCGGGGACTACCGAGGACGAGGCCGACGTCGCCCTGGAGTTCAAGCTCTCGGACGTGCGCGCCACGGGAACGCTTGCCGACTACGCCGGCGAGCTGCAGCCGCGCGTCACGATCCGGATGACGGACCGGCGCAACGGACCGGGGGCGAACGAGTCGGGCACCGTGGAGGACCTGGTCCTGCCGGCCACCGTGCCATGTGTCGTGACCTCGGACGCCGGCACCGGGGCCGCGTGCGGCCTCACGACGACGCTTGATGCGCTCACGCCCGGCCTGGTGCGCGAGGGCGCGCGGTCGATCTGGGAGCTGGGCCCGGTCGAGGTGCTCGATGGCGGGGCCGACGGCGACGCCGACACGACCCCCAACGAGGTCTTCGCCCGCCAGGGGATATTCATCCCGTGAAACCCGCGGTTGCCATACGACCCCTGGGCAGGACGGTAATTCCGCGTCGTCCTGACTTTTCCTCACCCTGTCGGGAAAAGTCAGGACGGTAAGGCAGGACGAAGCGGGGCGCGTTGCTGCGCCGCGGCGCCGGGGCTCACGCGAGTACCTCGGCGGACCGCCCCCGATGGCGGGCGTACATCTCCGCCACCCACTCGCCACCCGGCCGGGCGGAGAGCTCCTCGCGCAGCTCCAGGAGCGGCCGCGCGAGCGTCGGCGGAGCATAGGGGCGCTGGGGCGGCGCGAGCAGTGGGGTGAACAGGGCCGCCGCGGTCAGGTCGGCCACCGTGAAGCCGTCGCCCACGAGGTAGCCGGAAGGCTGTAGCTCCGACTCCAGGTGGTACATCGCCGCGACGACCTGCGCCCGGGCCTGCTCGGCGGTCTCGGCGCTGACGTCGTAATCGCGGCGGACGACCGGCCGCGCGACCGGCGCCATCATCCGCAGCAGCCGCTCACGCACCGGGCTGGGACGGGTGAAGATCGCGGCCGCGACCGCGTCCGCGTCCGGCAGCGTGTGGTACCAGACGAGCCGCCGCAGCGCCGGCGCGAGCCGCTCGTCGAACCAGTCCTCCAGCTCGAGCGCCCGCGCGCGCTCGCCCGGATCGGCCGGATACAGCGGCGGCTCGGGCGTGTGCTCCTCGAGGGCCGCGATGATCGCCGTCGAGTCGCCGATCCGCGTCCCGTCGAGCTCGAGCACCGGCAGGCGCCGCTGCCCCCCGCGGGTGAGCAGCAACGCACGCAGCCCGTGCAGGCCAGGCATCGGCACGCGCCGCTCGTGCGGAATGCGCTTGTAGTCGAGCGCCCACCGGGCCTTCTCGTTGTAGTGCGAGACCTCGATGTGCCAGAGGACCACGCTCACGTCACCGGATGAATATCACGGGGCCTCGCCCCATTGTCGCGGCGCGGCGGAGCGGCCCGGGCACTGGCCCCCGGGCCGCTCGCACGCCTCTCGTATGCCAGCCCTTAGCGGTGGCTCGAGTAGCTGATCGCCTGCTGGAACGTGGGCCGGTTCGTCCAGCGCATCGTGGTCCCGAGGAAGCCGGGCGAGAAGAAGATCCTCTCCGCCGCGGCGTCCGCACGCCAGTCGTCCGGGTTCGGGTTCGCGAAATCGTCCTCGAGCTCGAGGGCCGCCTGGTCCAGCGCCGCGTACAGGGAGTCGCGGCACGCGGTCAGGTCGCCCGCGCCGCAGAAGCGGGTCTTGAACCGCCCCGCGACCGGCCGGCCCGTGAGCCTCCGGAGGTCCTTGTCGACGTAGCCGTACCAGCCACTTCCGTACGACGAGCCCTGGTTGTTGGCGCGGTTGTCGCGGCCCATCAGCGACGCGAGGTCGCCGAGCTGCGGACCCAGCACCGGCCCCATGACCGCGTCCGCGATCTTCGCCCAGGACTTGTCGAGGATCGCTGCACCCGGGTGGTCGACCGTGCCGTTGTTGTCCAGGTCCAGGCGGTGCGATCCCTGCGCACGCCAGTCCTCGAGCAGCTCGACCATCCGCTGGACACGCGCATTCGGCGCCGGGCCCGTCTCGAGCACCGAGAACACCCCACGCATGGCCTTTGCCGACCGCAGGTCCTGCGTCGCGGCCTTGTTCATCGCCCCCACCAGCGACGCCAGCGTGTGCGTCTGGCCGTCGGCAGTGCGCTCGAGCAGGTTGTTGCGGTGCACGGAGCCATAGCTCCAGTTGTCGTCCGCCGCATGCCAGTTCGCCGCCGGCTTGTTGTTCCAGTTCAGGATCGTCCCGTCGGCCGGCGTCTTGCCCTGCGGGTGCTTGTTCTGGGCGAGGAAGCCCCGCCACTCGTAGCGCCCGGTCCCGTCTGTCGGGAGCCCGATGTCGACGTGCGGGTGGCGCTCTGGCAGCAGCCCGCTCGAGAACATCGCGATGTCCTGGTTGTCGGCGTAGAACCAGTTGAACGTGAACTCGATCTGCGACACGACGTCGAAGAAGCTCTCCGCGTCGGTCGGGACGTTCGCGTTCAGGTCCGCGAAGCCGAACGCGCTCGCGACCTCGCGGCCGCGCGTGGTGCGCGCGGACGAGAGCGCAACGCGCTCGCCGTCGACCGTGGCGTAGCCGATCACCGGGCCGTGCACGGTCTCCTTGAAGGTGACCGGGTTGCCGGCGCCGAAGCCGAGCCGGCCGGCGTCGAACGACGTCATCTCACGGCATTCCCCGTCGAAGAGGTAGTGGGTGTCGTCACCGCACAGCTCCTCGACGAAGATGTCGATGTTGTCGTTGCCCGCGGAGGTCGCGCTCCACGAGTAGTCCTGCCCGCGGCCGAGCTCGACGTACGGCCCGGCGCCGGGGAACGTGGCCCCGCGCGAGTCGATTCCGCCGCCGTGGGCGTCGATCTCCATCAGCACCTGCGGGTAGAAGTAGCCGACCTGCGGACCCGCCACGAACAGCGGATTGCCGGTCGCCGACTTGCCCGCTCCGACGAGCAGCGCGTTGCTGGCCGGTTGCTGCGACGCCTGCGCCGCGGCCGACGCGTCGAGCGCGGCCGGGTCGAGGCTGCCGGCATCGATCACCACGTTGCCCTTGCGGTTCGGCGCCTTGTGGGCCTGCCTGAACTTGCCGTCGATCGAGACCGAGGTCTCGGGGTCGTTGAGCTGGCGGAGGTCGTTCCAGACCTGCTCGCCCTCACGGTCACCGAGCCTGTCCTTCAGCGCCGACAGGAGCTGGGCGCGGCGGGCCTCGTCCCCTCCGCCCTTGCCGAACACGGCCGCGATCAGGGCCGCGCACGCGATCACGTCGTTGCGGTTCCACGGCCGGGCGGTGCTTCCGATCAGCGCCCGGAAGGCGTTGATGCCCTCGAGGTAGTTGTCGATGTCGTCGATGATCCGCTGCCCGCGCGGGTCCTGGAGGATGATGTCCACCTGCGCCGCCAGGAAGTCCTCGGTCTCCTGCGACGGGGTGAAGGGCTGGAAGCTCTGCGCGAGCTGGAACGCGTTCAGTCCCGGCACGTCCAGGGCCGCCACACGGCCGGGGCCACGGAAGGTGTCCATCAGCAGACCGCGGTCCTCTGCCGTCACGAAGCCGATGCCGTACATGACGTCGTCACGCGTGGGGGCCTCGATGTGGGGGACGTTGAAGCTGTCGCGGGTCACGGTCAGGTCAGGCCTGGCCGGGAACGTCTGCACGCGCTTCACGCTCAGCCCGCCCAGGCCGAACACGTTCTTCTTGAACGTGTTGGGCAGGTCGGCCGCCGAGACGTTGTCCTTCAGCGGGGTCAGGGCGTCGTAGAGGAAGAGCTGGTCCCGCGAGTTGACGGTTGCGGGGAGGTTGCCGTCCTGGCCGGGCGGCAGCACGTTGAACGCCTCACCCGGCGACGAGAAGTCGGGCGGGTCGGCGGACGCGGCCCCTGCCTGCAGGCCGAGGGCGAAGACGAGGAAAACGCCAAACGCAACCCAGAACTTGCCAGCGAATCGAGACATCACCCCTCCAAACTGTTGCTCCCGGACCCGCCAAATCTATCCGCACACGAGACACGATGTCCAGACTCGCCGGTCAGTTATTGGCCGGCGAGGTACTAGACTGCGGCGCGGATCGCGGGGAGGCGACAGTGGGGGAAGCCGCAAAGCGACTGATTCGGGCGTGCGTGCTCGCGGGCGCGTGGACCGCCCTGTGGGCGCCGGGCGCCGCGGCGCACCACCCGGC
>JBOGZM010000241.1:0-6815 GCA_050697255.1 Solirubrobacterales bacterium | reverse complement strand
GCCGGAGGCGGCGCCGGCTGCAAGCCGCCGCCGTGCCCGCAGACGACCGTCGCCCGGCCGGCCCGGACGGCGCCCGTCTACGCGCGCCGTAGCGCCGACTAGAAAGCGCAGCTTCCGGGCCCTACTGTGGTACCGCCCGCGAGTCGAGGTGCATGCCCACCTTCCGCTTCACGCGTTGGAGCGCGTTGTCGACGGTCTTCGTGTCGCACTCGAGGCGTTCCGCGACGTCCTCGTAGGACCGGCCGTCGAGATAGAGCGACAGCACGTTGCTCTCGAGGTCGCTGAGGACGCTCGTGATGCAGTCCACCAGGCTGCGGATCTCCTCCGTCGAGATGACCTGGTTGACCGGGTCGTGCACGGCCGAGCCGGGCAGCACGTCGGCCATCGTGGGCTCGCCCTCCTCGCCCGACGCGGCCGGCGTCTGGCTGAAGGACACGTATGAGTTGAGCGGCGTGTGCTTGTTGCGCGTGGCGGTCTTGACCGCCGTGATGATCTGACGCGTGATGCACAGCTCCGCGAAGTTCCGGAAGCTCGACTCCCGCTCCGGCCGGTAGTCCCGAATGGCCTTGTAGAGGCCGACCAGTCCCTCCTGGATCAGGTCGTCCGACTCGCCCCCGATCAGGAAGTAAGAGGATGCCTTCAGCCGCACGAACCCGTGATAGCGGCGCACGAGGCGGTCCTCGGCCTCGATCGCACCCTGCTTTGCGAGCGCGACCAGGTACTCGTCGTCGGGGTGGTACGACGCCTGCGAGCGGCGGGCGGTGCCCGGCGCCGGTCCGGAGACGCGGCGTGTCAGCCTGCGGGCGGCGGCGTGGCTGGTGCCGGTTTGCTGTACGCCTGCCCTGCGGTAGGGGGAAACGGCCACTGCAACCTCCTCACTCCGCAACCCCGCTGGGGTCGCGTCGAATCGGCGGTGGCGCGCTACCTCCCCTGGCGCCCCGTCCATGGACGGTCTCGAGGGTGGAGCCTCACCTTCACCTTCAGGGTTTAGCCCTAAACCTCAAGTCCAACTTTAGATTGGCCGCGATTGTACGGTCTTATGTCGACTTGTCAAGAGTCCCTGCACCGGCGCTTGCACGAGACCTTGCAGCCTCGTACAGCAGCACGGCCGCTGCGGCCGAGACGTTCAGCGATCCGATCCGCCCGCGGACCGGCAGCGACACGAGGTCGTCGCACACCGAGCGGACGCGCGGCCGGATGCCCCTCCCCTCCGAGCCGAGGACGATCACGGCCCGGCCCCGCCAATCCACGTCCGTGTAGGGCCTGGCGGCGCCGGCCTGCGCGCCGTAGACCCACGCGCCCGCCTGCTTGGCCTCGGCGAGGTAGTCCGCGAGGTTCCGCACGCGCGCCACCGGGAGGTGCTCGACCGCTCCGGCCGAGGCCCGGCAGACCGCCGCGGTCACCTCGGCGGAGCGCCGCCCGGGAACCACCACGCCGCTCGCCCCGGCGCACTCGGCACTGCGGCAGACGGCCCCCAGGTTCTGTGGGTCCTGCACCTGGTCGAGCGCGACCACGAGCGCGTCGTCCGGTGTCAGCAGCGCCGCCGGGTCCGCGTACCGATAGGGCTCGACCTCGCATACCAGGCCCTGGTGATGCGGCGACCCGCACAGCCGCTCCAACTCCGGGGGCGGCGTCACCTTCACGGGCGCGGGCGCTCCCAGTGCCCGTGCGGCCTGGGCCAGAGACTCGTCCGCCGCCCAGATCCGCAGCACCCGGCGATGGCCGCGCAACGCCTCCCGGACGGCGTTCGAGCCGTACAGGATCATCGGCGCCCCCGCGGTCACTCTGCCGGGACCAGCACCGGCCCCTCAGGCGTGTCGCGCACCACCCAGCCGCGGGCCTCGAGCTCGTCGCGGACCTCGTCGGCCCGGGCGAAGTCCCGTGACCTGCGCGCGTCCTCCCGCTCGCCGAGCAGGCGCAGCGCCTCCTCGTCGATCTCGCCAGCACGGTCCTGGAGCGTTTCGAGCCCCACCACGCCCAGCATCTCGGCGAAGGTGGCCGCCGCCCCCGGCAGGGGCTCGCCCGCGCCCAGCCGCCGGTTGCCCTCGCTCACCAGCTTGAACAGGGCGGCCAGCGCCTGCGGGGTGTTGAAGTCGTCCCGCAGCGCGGCGAAGAACTCCGCCCGCAGCGCGGCCACCGCCGGACTCTCTTCGCCGCCGGCAAGGTCGTCCGCGCGCTCCAGCAACCGGTCGAACTCGGTCAGCCGCCGCAGCGCCTGGGCCGCCTCCTCCATCCGCTCCTCCGAGAAGGACAGCGGCTGCCGGTAGTGGCCACCGAGGAAGAACGCGATCAGCGCGTCCCGGCCGTGGCGGTCGAGCGCGTCGGCGAGCGTCGCGACGTTCCCGACCGACTTCGCCATCTTCTCCTCTCCGAACCGGACCATCCCGTTGTGCATCCAGATGCGGGCGAGCTGCTTTCCGCGCGCGGCCTCGGTCTGAGCGATCTCGTTCTCGTGGTGGGGGAACACGAGGTCGGAGCCGCCGCCGTGCACCTCGAAGTCCAGGCCGAGCACCTCCTCCGCCATCGCCGAGCACTCGATGTGCCACCCGGGCCGGCCCCGTCCCCAGGGCGAGTCCCATGCCGTGTCCTCATCCGGCTTGTGCGCCTTCCACAGCGCGAAGTCCAGCGGGTCCCGCTTGCGCGCCTGCTCGCCCTCCGGCTCCCCCTGGTCCTGCGGGGCAAGGTCCTCGAGCCGCCGGTTGGAGAGCTTGCCGTAATCCTCGAAGCTGCGCACGCTGAAGTAGACGTCTCCCCCGGACGGGTACGCGTGCCCGGTCTCGACCAGGGACTCGATCAGCCCCACGATCTCCGCCATGGTCTCGCTCGCGAGCGGCTCGCTGTCGGGCCGGCCGAGACCGAGCCGGTCGGTGTCGGCCCGGTAGAGCTCCGTCATCTCACGGGCCAGCGCCTCGGAGGCGACTCCCTGCTCACGGGCGGCCGCATAGATCTTGTCGTTGATGTCCGTCACGTTCTCGACCAGAGTCACGTCGTAGCCCTCGTGCTCGAGGAAGCGCTTGTAGAGGGCGAACACCGCGTAGGGACGAGCGTTGCCGACGTGAATGCGCGAGTAGACGGTGGGGCCGCACACGTAGATCCCCACCCTGCCCGGCTCCCGCGGTTCCAGCTCGCGCACGCCACCGCTGAGCGAGTCGTGAAGCCGTATCGAGGGGGTCGTCATGCGGCCGCTGAGCCTATCGCGGCCGGTTTGCGGCGCCGTCCGGGCGGAACGCGAGCAGCGTCACTCCCGGCACGTCGCGGCGCAGGCTGAGAGCGACCGGCTGGCCGATCGTGAGCGACTCGAACGGAGCCTCCAGCAACCCGAAGACACGCACGCCCTCCTCCAGCTCGATCACCCCCAGCACGTCCGGCGCCGTGAAGCGCAGGCCGCGTTCCTGGTGCGTGAAGGCGTACACGGCGCCGCGACCGGACAGCTCCCGCCAGACGGTCGCCGCACCGCACGCCGCGCAGCGCTCCCGCGGCGGGAAGCGAAGCTCGCCGCATGATGCGCAGTGCGTGGTCGCCAGCCGGCCCTCCGCGAGCCGCCGGTAGAACTCCCTCGCCGCGGAGCCCATGTCCCGCAGCACGTACTTCAGGTTCGGATCGCTCACGCTCAGGCCTCGACGATCGCGACCGCCGAACCGTTCATGGCTCCGTGCTCGGCCTGCACGAGCCCCACGGCCGCCCCCTCGACCTGCCGCTCTCCAGCCTCGCCGGCGAGCTGCTCGCACACCTCCTGCAGCTCGAGCAGCGGAGTCGCCTGAGGCGGGTGTCCGAGCGAGAGCCGGCCGCCCGACGTGTTGATCGGAATCCTGCCACCCAGCGTGGTCTCGCCGGCCGCCACTGCCGCGGGCGCCTCGCCGGGCCCGAACAGGCCCATTGCCTCATACGTGATCAACTCGGCGGGCCCGAACGCCCCGTATACCTCGGCGACGTCCAGGTCGTCCAGCGTCCGGCCCGCGCACTCGAGCGCCCGCTCCGTGGACTCGCGCACCCACGGAAAGCTCACCAGGCCGGCCTCGAACGTCACGAAGTTGGAGCTGTCGTGAGCCTCTCCCCAGCCGGTCAGCGAAACCGTGGCGAGCCCCCGGCGCCCCGCCCATTCCTCCGAAGAGACGACCACGCAGGCGGCCCCGTCCGACCAGGGCGGAGCCTCGAGCTTGTGGATGGGCGGGCTCACGACCCGGGAGGAGAGCACGTCCGCGATCGTCAGAGGGTCGCGCAGCTCGGCCCTCGGGTTGAGCGTGGCGTGCCGTCGCAGGCGCACGGGCAGCTCGGCCACCTGCTCAGGCGTGAGGCCGTGGTCGTGCATATAGCGCTGAGCCGAGAGCGCGTAACACGGCGCCGCCGTCATCACGCCGTACGGCGCGATGTAGGGCCCGAACATCTCGGCCAACAGGCGGGCCCTGTCCAGGTCGCCTTCGTCCACGTCCGCACCGAAGAGCTGCCGCTCGGCCTGTGCTCCGATCACGGCGGCGACATCCACGTGACCCGTGGCGACCTCCTGGCATGCCGCCTTGAACGCGAGCATCGCGGACGCCCCGCCGCACTCGATCTCGACCAGCCCGCGCAGCGGCAAGCCCAGTTCCTCGGCCACGCGTTGCGGCCTGATCGGGGCCTGCGCCCTGGCGTAGCCGTGCGGCACGAGGACGAGCGCCTGGAGCTCGCGCGCGAGCAGGTCGACGCGCGCGAGCGCCCGGTCGAGCGCCTCGAGGCCGAGGTCGGACGGGGTGCGCCCGGGATGCTTCCCGATCGACGTCGCACCCCACGACAGGACCACCGGTCTCGCCGTGCCGGGCCCGAAGGGGCCTGACATCAAGCGTCTCCGGTGCGCGCGGCGCGCTCGATCTGTGCAACCGCCAGCACCCCGATGCCCTCACCGCGCCCGATGAAGCCCATGCCCTCGTTCGTCGTGGCCTTCACGTTCACGCACCCGGGCTCGACCCCGACTGCGCGTGCCAGCCGTTCCCCCATCGCCTGCTTCAGCACGTTCAGCCGCGGTCGCTCGGCGAGCACGGTCACGTCCGCGTTCACCACCCGCCAGTCCCGATCGGCCAGCATCGCGACCACACGGCTCAGCAGCTCGATGCTGTCCGCGTCTGCCCAGCGCGGATCGTCATCCGGGAAATGGTCACCGATGTCGCCGAGCCCGGCGGCTCCCAGCAGCGCGTCGGCGAGCGAATGTGACACGACGTCGGCGTCCGAGTGCCCCGCCAGGCCGCGCTCGCCCGGTACCTCCACCCCGCCGAGCACCAGCGAGCCGCCCGACTCGCGAAAGCGGTGAGAGTCGTAGCCGATGCCCGCGCGCCGCTCGCGGCTCATCCGAGCGGCTCCTCGGCCCGTACCCGCCGGTCGAAGACGGACACTCGCTCGACCCCCACCTCGCGCAGTAGCGCGACGGCCGCCTCGTACCCGTGGCCGACGTGCTGCGGCTCGTGCGCATCGGACGACAGAGCGACCGGCTTGCCGGCCTCGACGCACATCTCGAGCAGCTCGCGGGCCGGATAGATCTCGCCGACCGGCTTCCGCAACCCGGCCGTCGAGACCTCGATCGCGACGTCTGCGGCGGCGATCGCCGGCATTGCGATCTCGTAGTAGGCGCGGCGCGGGCGGGGCGGGTCCGGCCGTCCCCTTCCCCACACCTTCACGAGGTCGGGGTGCGCGAGCACGTCAAACAGACCGCTGGCGGCGGCTTCACCGAGCGCCCCGAAGTACGAGCTCCAGATCTCGTCCGAGTCCGCCGACTCCCAGATGTCGTACCCGTCGTGGTCCACGGCTCGGTCGGCGACGAAGTGCACCGAGCCGATGATGTAGTCCCAGGGCCGGCCGTCGATCAGCCGGATCAGTTCTGCTTCGCGTCCCGGGATCCAGTCGACCTCCAGCCCCAGCTTGACCCCGTCCATACCGGACACGAATTCGACGTAGTCGTCCAGCGAGTCGTGAGCGCACTCCCTCCAGAACGGATGCCGCCACACGTCGAGTGCCTCGCGGAAGCGATACACGTGCTCGGAGAACCCGAGCTCCGTGACGCCGCGCTCGGCCGCGACCTCCAGATAGCGGTGCACGTTGGCCTCGGTGAAGTACCGCTCCGGCGGCGTGTCGCCCACATCCGGGCGCAGGTGGGTGTGATAGTCGGTGAGGGTCAAGTGAGCAGGGAGGCGGCGACACGCAGGTCGTGCGCCGTCGTGATTTTGAAATTCTGGCGCGGAGCTTCGACGATCCGCACGTCGCCTCCCGCGGCCTCCACCAGCTGCGCATCGTCGGAAACCCGCTCGAGGTCGCCGTCCGCCATTGCCCGTGCGAGCGACCGAGCCTGAAACGCCTGCGGAGTCTGGACGGCCCACAGGCGGCTGCGCTCCAGCGTCGCCAGCACGCGTCCGCCGGCATCCGCCTCCTTGATGGTGTCCACCGCGCGCGCGGCCGCAACCACCCCGTCGCAACCCCAGTGCTCGAGCTGCGAGACGCAGCGGTCCAGCAGCTCCGCTGTCACGAGCGGCCGCGCCGCGTCGTGCACCGCGACCACCTCGACCTGCTCCGGTGTCTCCGCCAGCGCGCGGGCGACCGACTCCGAGCGGCTGTCCCCGCCCGGCACGACGTGTGCCCGCAGGCCGGGTGCGACGTCCGCCGCCAACCGGGCCAGTGCGGTGACGGACTGCGGCGGAGCGGCGATCACCGCCGCGTCGATGGTCTCGGCGGCCTCGAATGCGAGCAGTGACCAGGCCGCCATCGGGCGGCCGGCGAGCTCGACCAGCGCTTTCGGCGTTGCCGCGCCGAGGCGCTCGCCCGCGCCCGCCGCCGCTAGGAGGGCGGTTGCCACC
>JBOGZM010000240.1:0-3362 GCA_050697255.1 Solirubrobacterales bacterium | reverse complement strand
TCACGGTTGCGGGCGCCGGCGGCCGGCAGCACGGCGTCGCGCACGACGGCCGACTCGGCCTTCTCGGCCAGCCACGCGAGGTAGGCCCGGCGCCCTGCGCCGACCACGCGGAACGTGGTCGCGAACGGCTGGGCATCGCCGAGTCGCCGCACCGGCCCCCAGGACCGGCGGCTCGAGAGCTTCACCCGCGCCTCGACCACACCCGCTCGTTCCCAGGCCACGAACACGACGCCCAGCGCGGCGCCGGCCACCACGTCGTTCGCGCGCCCGCGCCCCCGCAGTGTCACCGGCCGGCCGAATCCGCGACCCGACCGCCGCAGCGCGACGCGCACAACCCGCCGTCCACGGGAGGCATTGGCGATCCAGGCGGCGACGGCGCCGTTCGGGGCCGCAAGCGAGGGAGGGCCGGCGGGCTGTGTGAACGTCGAGATCGTGCGGGGGCTGCCGAACTTGCCGCCGGAGCGCCCGAACCGGGCGCGCAGGGAGATGCGGCTCTCATCCGACCCTCGCTGCCGGCTGTCGAGTGCGAGCACGCGGCTGAGCCCGTACGCCACCGGACTGGTGACGAAGTTCGGTGCGGTGCGCTCGGGGCCGAACTCGGTCGCGCCCGGCTCGCGGACGGCGAGTCGCAGGCCCCCGGGCGGCGGCACGTTTCGGTCTGCGCGCGGACCGCTCCACCCCCAGATCGCGAGCCCGCGGCCCTGCGCGTCGAACACGACCTGCGGCTGGGAGACGAACAGCGACGGCGACGACACGCTCTCGGGAGGCGACCACGGCGGCGCGGCGGCCGCGCTGGCCGTAAACACCGCGAGCACGATCAAGGCGATCAGGGAGAAAGGTGCCATGCGCCCGGTCAAACACCGCTCCCGGTCATTCGGTGCGGCAGACCCGCTCGGTACCATGCGGCTCCTCCATGGAGCTCTCCGCACTTCGTGTCGCGGGCCTCGTCGCCGGCGTCGCGGTGATCGGGTTCGCCGTCTGGCGGCGCCGCTCGCTGCGCAATGTCGACGTCCTGATCCTGCTGTTCGCCGGAGTTGGACTGGCGATCGTATCGGCGACGGAGCTGACCAACGCGCTGCTGGAGCTCTTCTCGTTCCGCAAGGGCGGCGGGGGCCGGATCCTGGGCCTCGCGGTGTTCGCGATCTTCATCCTCTTCCTGCTGACGCTGCGCAACATGGCGCTCACGGGGCGCGTGGACCGTGAGCTGTCCTCGGTCCTCGAGGGCATCGCGTGGGAGGAGTTCCGGACCTCCGGCCTACCCGCGAGGTTCAAGGACAAGGTGGCGGTCGTGGTGCCCGCCTACAACGAGGAGGACAACATCGGCTCGGTGCTGCCACGTATCCCCGACACCGTGTGCGGCCTCGAGACCGCGGTGCTCGTCGTCGACGACGGGTCCCGGGACCGCACCGGCGACATCGCCCGTGCCCATGGGGCCGCGGTCGCGCGGCACGTGATCAACCGTGGGGGCGGGGCGGCGTTGCGCACGGGGTACCGGCTGATGTCGGACTCCGATGCGTCGGTCGTGGTGACGCTCGACGCCGACGGCCAGCACCTGCCGGAGGAGATGTCAAGGCTCGTGCGGCCCGTGCTGGACGGGGAAGTGGACGTCGCGCACGGCTCACGCGTGCTCGGCCACGCGGCTCCGAACCACTACGCGCGCGAGATGGGCATCGTGTTCTTCAACCGCCTCGTCTCGTTCATCACCCGCACGAAGGTCAGCGACTGCTCGAACGGCTACCGCGCGGTGCGGGCGAGCGTGCTGCCCCAGCTCGTGCTGCGCCAGGAGCAGTTCCACACATCGGAGTTCATGATCGAGGCGATCAAGCGCGGCGTGCCCGCCCGGGAGATCCCCGTCACCGTTGTCGAGCGGCTGCACGGCCACTCGAAGAAGCCGGCGGTGATCCGCTATGGGCTGGGGTTCGCGAACGCGATCGTGCGGACCTGGCTGCGGTAGCGGCAGCCGGGTCTTCAGACGCTGGACCGGCAAGACCGGAAGCCTCCGCCCCGCTCCTCGGCATGCGCGCCGCGCGCCGCATCAGCGGCCGCTCGACGATGTACCAGCTCGCCGCCCCGAAGGCGATCGCGACGGGCAGCACCACCAGGCCGAGCACGATCCCGGAGGGCAGCAGGCCGGTGCCGCGCGCGAGCACCAGCAGCGGGATGTGCCAGAGGTAGAAGCCGTACGTGATCTCTCCCATCCAGGCAAGCGGGCGCGATCCCAGCCAGCGCACGCCGGTACCCGTGCCGAGCACCAGCGAGGCGATCACGGCGGCGAAGGCGACGGCCGCGGCGGAGTCCGCGAACACCTCCATCGCGAGGCTGGTGTGATCGCCGTTCGCATGCCAGAGGCCGTTGGCGACGAGGACCGCGGTAGCACCCGCCACGAGACCGGCGCTGGCGCCGCCGCCGAGCCCCGGCCGGCCCTGCGCCCGGTGCGCCTCGACCAGCACCGCGACCAGCATCCCGCAGGCGAAGTACGGCAGGAACGAGGGTGCGATGTGGGACGCAACCGGGCCCCAGCCGGCGAGATAGTCGACGAGGTTCCACGCCAACCCCGCGCCCGCGAGTGCGCCGAGCAGCACGGCCTGGCGGCGCGCTGTGCGTCCCAGCCGCAGCGCGGCCAGCCCGACCACCGGCAGCAGCAGGTAGAAGACGACCTCGACGGTCAGCGTCCAGGTCGCGGCATTGAGCTTCAGCAGCGTGTCCGGCGAGTAGTTCTGCGCGAACAGGAAGAACAGCGGCAGCTCGCCCGCGTCCACGAGGCGGCGCCCGGGCACGTCCCCGGCGGCGGCCAGCAGGACGAGCGTGCCGGCGATGGCCAGGTAGTACGCGGGTGCGATCCGCGCCGCGCGGCGCACGAGATAGCTGCCGACGGCGACGGGCGCGCTGCGCCCCAGCGCCGCCCGGGCGAACGCCCGGTACAGCAGGTAGCCGGACAGCACGAAGAACATCACGAACGCGACGCGCCCCTCGAACAGGAGCATCTTCTCCCACGAGTCGCGGCGCAGCTCGACGGTGTTCGGGAGCTGGTAGATCCAGACGTGGATCCCGAACACGAGCAGCGCGGCGACCCCGCGCAGCCCGTCGAGCGCGGCGTGTCGGCGCTGTGTCGCTGGCGTCATCCGAAGAGGGGGTCGGTGGGGCGGCGGCAGGCGGGAGAGCGGCGAGCCTAGCAGTGGAATGAGGATTACCCGCAAGTACCTAAAATCAACGCCCGTGAGGAGCCGGGGCGCCAGAGCAGCCGTCCTGATCGCCGCGGCCGCGGCGGTGGTGGTGCTCTTCGTGGTCCTCGCGGGGGGAGACGACGGAGATGAAGGCGGGCGGGCGTCGACCACCCCGACGCAGCCGGCCACCGGCGCCAC
>JBOGZM010000239.1:0-2205 GCA_050697255.1 Solirubrobacterales bacterium | reverse complement strand
ACGGCCGCCGCCGCGTGACGGCGGTGCACAAGGCAACCGTGATGCGCGCCACCGACGGGCTTTTCGTGGAGGCCTGCCGGGAGGTGGCGGCGGCCTACGACGACATCGAGTTCGACGACCGGCTGGTCGACAACGCATGCGCGAAGCTCGTGGTGCGCCCGCAGGAGTGCGACGTGCTGGTGATGCCGATGCTGTACGGGGACATCGTCTCGGACGTCGCCGCCGGCCTGATCGGCGGACTGGGCGTCGCGCCGGGCGTCAACCTCGGCGACGAGGCCGCCGTGTTCGAGGCGGTGCACGGCTCCGCGCCGCGGCACGCAGGCCGCGGCCGAGCGAACCCGTTCGCGCTCATGCTGTCGGGCGCGATGCTGCTGCGCCACATCGGCGAGCCCGGCGCCGCCGAGCGCCTCGAGGACGCGATCGCGGACGTCACGCGGGAGGGCCGGACGCTCACGTACGACCTCGCGCGGAACGCCGAGCCGGCCAGCACGTCCGAGGTCGCGGACGCGGTCGTGGCGCGACTTCGCTAGCCGGCGTGCCCGACTCCCCTGCGGGCTCCCCCTGTGGGCCGCCCTGCGGACTGTCCCTGCCGGCTGCCGACTTACTTCGTCGCCCGGAGCTCCTCGTAGAGCGCCTCCAGCCGCCGCACCATCACATCGATGTCGAACTCGGTGCGGCGCCGCTCCCGGCCGCGCTCCCCCATCCGGCGCGCGCGCTCGGGATCCCGGAGCAGCTCTGCGACGGCCTGCGCGAAGGCGGCCGGGTCCTGGGGCTCAACGAGCCGCCCCTGCCGGCCGTCGTCGATCAGGTCCGGCACGCCCCCGACCCGCGTCGCAACCACCGGCCGGGCAGCCTCCAGGTACTCCATCACCGACAGCGGGCTGCCCTCGAAGTCGGAGGAGCTGACCGCCACGTCGAGGGCGGCCAGGACGTCGGGCACGTCGGTTCGCACGCCCAGGAACATGACCGTGCCCTCGAGGCCCAGCTCGGTGGTCAGCTCCTCGAGCGCTTCACGGCGGTCGCCCTCGCCGGCGATCAGCACGCGGAGCGCCGGGAACTCCTCGACCAGGGCCTTCGTCGCGCGCAGCAGCACGTCGAGCGCCTTCTGGGGCCGCAGGACGCTGACCGTGCCGATCACCGGGGCGTCGGGCGGGATTCCGAGCTCGGCGCGCACGTCTTTGCCGCTCGCCGCGGGTGGCGCCGGGATCCCGTTGGGAATGAAGATCGTGTCCGCGGGGCGGATGTGCTCGACCTCGATCATGCGCCGCTGGTCCTCGCGCGACACCGCCACGAACGCAGACGACCCGCGGGCGATCACCGCCCGGTCGGCGAGCCTGCGCAGCGGCTGGCCCTCGTAGGACCAGGTGTGCTCGTGCGCGACGATCACCGGCACGCGCGCGAGGCGGCCGATGATCGTGCCCCACAGGTTCGAGCCGAACTTGTGGGCGTGCAGCACGTCCACGCGCTCGCGACGCAGGAGCCGGTAGAGCGGCCACCACGCCCACACCTGGCGGGCCGAGGTGCGCTTCAACCCGATCACCCGCACGCCGGCGCAGCGCAGCTCCTCGAGCGCGTTGGCGACATGCTGCCGGGAGACCGCCACTCCGAAGTCGCGGCTGGCGACGAGCGTGCGGTCGAAGCGCTCCGGGTCGAGCCGGGTGGTGGTCTGGATCGCGAGGCGCTCCGCGCCGCCGGTCCCGAGCCGGTCGACCAGCGTCACGACCCGCAGCTTTCCGTCGTTGCCGCCGGCGGGGGACATGCGGCGAATATCATGCCCGAGCGCCCGGCGGCCGATGTGACCCTGGAGTTCCCGATGACCGCACCACAGAGCCGCACAGACGGTCCTCCCGCCGCTGAGGCAGATCTGCCCGAACGCAGCTATCCCGGCTTCTTCTCCAGCGCCAAGAGCTTCGCGCTGCCGGCCGGCCGGCAGTTCGGACCCGACGGGGTGAGCGGCTACTACATCGACCTGCGGGTGAAGGCGGAGGAGCCGGTCTGGCCGCATCACTCCCTCGGGCGCCTCGAGGACCGGCTGTGGGTGCGAGTGCACCAGTGGGGCCTGGGCGCGTACGAGCGCTACCTCGCGGGCGAGGGCGAGCAGTGGCTGCGAAACGCGCTCGAGGTGGGGCGGTATGCGCTCTCGCAGCAGGTGCGCGGCGGCCCCCGCGACGGCCTGTGGCTCAACCGGCTGCCGTACACCAAGAC
>JBOGZM010000238.1:0-6910 GCA_050697255.1 Solirubrobacterales bacterium | reverse complement strand
GGAGCAGACCGCCTCAGGCAAGCCCGTTTCTGAAGCCGGTGCCCCTCCCCACGGGCCGAGGGAGGACCGACTCCCGCTACTTAGCTATGAACTAAGCGGCGAGGGCGTACTCGTGAGAGTCCGCACGTACTGTTTGTCCCGGTTGTTTTACGAGGCCAACCGGGGACCTCGGCTTGCCGCTTCCTCCACGAAACGACCACGTCGAAACCAATCGTCCCCTGGATATGTGGTTGCGCGGGCCTACTGCAAAATAGCCTGCGCACCGAAGCTAATCTTAGACGACCTTGGCTATAGAAAGTGAAGTGATGGAGACACGCGACCACAGCTGGAGCGTCGGGCCGGGCGGCTACCCGGCCCCTGCCGACCGTCCCGCGCCGGACGGACCGATCCACCCCGGCTCGGGCCGCGGGTTCGGCTGGCGCAAGCTGCTCGCGCCCCTCGGCGCGGCGGCCCTGCTGGCGGTGAAGTTCGGCGCGAAGCTGAAGGCCCTCCTCCTGCTGCTGCCCAAGATCAAGGTCTTCAGCACATCGGCCACGATGCTGGTCTCGATCGCGGCCTACTCGCTGATCTGGGGCTGGAAGTTCGCCGTGGGCTTCGTGGCGCTTCTGTTCGTGCACGAGATGGGGCACGTGATCCAGCTGCGCCGCGAGGGGATCGAGGCGTCTGCCCCGATGTTCATCCCGTTCCTGGGCGCGGTCGTGTGGGCCAAGTCGCTCGGCGACAACGCGACGGCCGAGGCGCGCGTGGGGCTGGCGGGCCCGGTGCTCGGCAGCCTCGGCGCCGCCGCCCTGATCCCGGTCGCGGACGCGACCGGGAACGACCTGTTCCAGGCCCTCGCCTTCACCGGCTTCTTCCTGAACCTCTTCAACCTGCTGCCGGTGGTGCCGCTCGACGGCGGGCGCGCGATGGCGGCGCTGTCGCCCTGGATGTGGTTCCTCGGGTTCGCCGGCCTCGTGGCGCTCGTGGTCGTGTTCCCGAACCCGATCATCCTGCTGATCGTCCTGTTCGGGGCGATGGAGACCTGGCGGCGGTGGAAGGAGCGCAAGTCGCCCGCGGCGCGGGAGTACTACCGCGTGTCGCCGCGGGACCGTCTCCTGGTCGCGGCCGTCTACCTGGCGCTGGTCGTGCTGCTCACCGTCGGCATGGCCGAGACGCACCTCGAGCGCGACCTCGGCGACGTCTAACGCGGCAGCTCACCGCGGGGCAGCGGATCAGCGCGCGGCGGCGCTCAGCTCACGGTCCGACACGACCGGCCCGAACGAGAACTCCTCGGTCCCGGCGAGGGTGAGGAGGTCCTCCTTGTCCAGCGCCCGGAAGGCGTCCACGACGAGCGGGTCGAAATGCGTGCCGCTCTCGGAGAAGATCTGCGCCACGGCCTGGTCCAGCGGCCAGGCGTCCTTGTAGGGCCGCTTGCGGGTGAGCGCGTCGAACACGTCCGCGACCGCCACAATCCGGCCCGAGAGGGGAATCTCGTCCCCCGTCATGCCGCTGAGATAGCCCTTCCCGTCCCAGCGCTCGTGATGGGTCCAGGCGATCTCCTCGGCCATCTTCAGCAGCGGCGCGCTGCTCTCGGACAGGATCGAACGCCCGATCTCGACGTGCTGCCGCATGTCCTCGAGCTCCTCCTCGGTGAGCCGCGCCGGCTTCAACAGGATGCTGTCCGGCAGCCCGATCTTGCCCACGTCGTGCAGCGGGGCCGCGTGACGGATCAGCGCGACCTGCACGTCGGGCAGGCCCAGCATGCGCGCGATCAGCGCCGACGTCCGCCCCACTCGCTGCGTGTGCTCGCCCGTCGCGTCGTCGCGATACTCGGCCGCGAGCGCCAGGCGGCTGAGGGCCTCGACCCGCGCCTCGTCGAGGTCCCGGGTACGGTCGTACACCAGCTGCTCGAGCAGCAGGTGTTGCTTGCGCGACTGGAGCTGCGAGAACCGCACCTCCAGCAAATTCTTGATCCGCAGCAGCACCTCGACCATGTCGAACGGCTTCGTGAGGAAGTCACGCGCACCCTCCGACAGCGCCCGCTGCTTCGCCTCAGTCGTCACGTCGGCGCTCACCACCATCACCGGAAACCACCGCCCCTGGAACCATGGTTGAAGCTGGCGCAGGACTTCGAACCCGTCCGGATCGGGCATGTGCAGGTCCAGGATCAGCAGGTCGGGGGGATGCTGCGCGCAGAGCCCGACGACCTCGGCGGACTGCGTCGTGCTGGCCACGTGGGTGAAGCCGTCGTGCTCCAGCATCCGCTTCAGCAGGTCGATGTTGGCCTGCTGATCGTCGACGATCAGGATGCGAGCGTGATTGAGGGCCTGCGGGTCCATCGAGCTGCGCACGGTGCGCTACGACCCTGATCGACCCGCGGCGCGCAGAGCTTTACCGGCGGGAAGGGGTTCCCCCGGAGCGGCAGGCTCCGCACGGGGTAGCTCCAGCACGAACGTGCTTCCCACACCCACCACGCTCTCCACCCCGAGGCGCCCGTTCATCGCCTCGACCATCAGCTTCGACAGCGCGAGCCCGAGTCCCGTCCCCTGGATCGTGGACAGCTCGGCGCCGAGGCGGTCGAACGGGCTGAACAGGCGCGGGAGGTCATCCGACGCGATGCCGTGGCCGGTGTCCGTGATGCGCACCGACAGGTATCCGGCATCGGAGTCGGTGATGTTCACGTCGACCCCTCCACCGCTGCGGTTGTACTTGATCGCGTTCGAGAGCAGGTTCAGCAGCACCTGCTTGGTCCGTTGCTCGTCGGCCACCGCCCACAGGCACCCGGCCGGGACGCGGCTCGCGATGGATACGTTCCGCTCCGCGGCGAGCGGCTGCAGCAGGTGCAGGATGTCCTGGAGCGCGGTCGAGACGTCGATTGGCCGCAGCGAAACCTTGACCTCGCCCGATTCGATCCGCGAGATCTCCAGCAGCTCGTCGACGAGCTCGAGCAAGTGGCGGCCCCCCTTCATGATCTGTTCCACGCTCGAATGCTGGCGCTCGCTGAGCGGCTCGACCTCGAGCAGCTGGCCGAAGCCGAGGATCGCGTTCAGGGGCGTGCGCAGCTCGTGGCTGGCGCGTGACAGGAACTCCGTCTTCGCGCGCGTCGCACGCTCGACCTCCTCGCGGTGGGACAGCTCCTGCTGCGCCCGCTTCAGCTCGGTGATCTCCGAGGAGATGCCGCACACGGCGTACACCTCGCCGGCCGAGTCACGGAGCGGGAACTTCACCGACAGGTACCACCGGGGTGTGTCGCCCTGCGGCATCTCTTCCTCGATCTCGATCCGGCGGCCCGTTGCCAGAACCCGCTCGTCGTTGGCGCGCACCTTGGCGGCGACCTCCGGCGGCATGATGTCGTGGTCCGTGCACCCGATAGCGTCCTCCGCCGAAACGTTGAGAACCTCCTCGAAGCGGCGGTTGACGAACAGGTAGCGGCCCTCGACGTCCTTGGCGTACACGGGCGCAGGCGCCGCGTTCAGCACCGCCTGGACCCGGCCCTCGTGCTCCTCCAACGCCCCGCGGGTCGCCACGAAGCCGGCTACGTGCCCGCTGACGGACGACAACAGGGCGAGGACCTCGGGGTCGCTGGCGCGCTGCTCGCGAGAGAAGAACTCGAGCACTCCCCGGATCTCGCCTCCCGACGAGGCCGGGAAGGCAATTCCCGTCCGCAGGCCGCTCCTGCCGGCAGCCTCAGCGCGCGGGAAGTTCAAATCCGACAGCAGATCCTCGATCCACAACAGCTCCCCGGTGGCCCACACCCGGCCGGGGAGGCCCTCGCCCTCTCGAAAGCGAACCTCCCGGCTCGCACGCTCAAAGGCCGCTCCGGCGGCCGGGTCGGAATGCCACACGTCGCTCAGGCGCAGCCCGCCGTCGTGGCTGTCCACGGCCCAGAACCCGCCCACCGCCCATCCGAACCTCGCGCCCACCGCCGCCAGCACGCCGTGCACGCCCTCGTTCAGGGACGCGGCCTCCGCGAGCTTCTTCTGGACGACGTAGCCCAGCTCCAGCTCGTCCTGTGCCCGCCGCTGCGACGTCACGTCCAGCATCACGCCGGCCAGCAACGCCGGGCGCCCGGCATCGTTCCTGATCACGCTCGCTTCGTCACGGAACCAGACCGCGTGCCCATCGCGCGCGTACAACCGATACTCGGAATAGAGCGGCTCCCCGGTCACGCGGCTGCGCTCCTCCGCGGCCAGCGCCTGGTCGCGGTCGTCGGGATGAATGCGCGAGAACCACAGCCCCGGGTCCGCCATCCACTCCTCGACCGAGTACCCCAGCGTCGTCTCGATCCCCGGGCTGACGTACAGCCAGCGGCCGTCGGCCCCGTACTCGGACGTGTACACGATCGCGGGGAGCCGGCCGAGGAGGTCGCGATAGCCGGACTCGGCCTCGCGCAGCTCGCCACCCGCCCTGCGGCCTCGCTCGGCATAGTGGCCCAGCACCCCTCCCAGCACGAAGAACACCGCGGCTCGAGAAAGCAGGGTCCACTGGGTCAGGTCATATTCCTGCGACTCCTGTCGCGCCAGGAATAGCGCCAGCGCCACGCCCGCGGCCAGCAGGCCGGCGTTGCGGCCGAGCATCAGGGCGACGACCGCGATCGGGAGCACGAAGAGATGACCGCCCGGGTCACCCGGGCCGTCGAACACCAGCCTGAGCCCGAACACGCCGCTGAACAGCAGCGCCGCGACGGCGAACGTGGAGTAGAGGCGCGCGCGTGGCGTTGCCGTCATCCATGCGGGGACGGCGGACAGCGCAGAAATGACCGCCGGCCGTCGCATGGACTTCTTATCGGCACGGGCAGCCCCCGCCGCAGCCCGGCTAGAACATTCGTCCAGGGCCGGTCAGCGTGCGCGCCGCAGCTCGCGCTCCATGTCGCGGCGCTGCTCTCGCTCCCGGATCGCCTCGCGCTTGTCGCGATGCTCCTTGCCGCGTGCGAGCGCAAGCTCCACCTTCGCGCGCGGGCCGGAGAAGTAGATCCGCGTGGGCACCAGCGTCAACCCGCGTTCCTGCGTCTTGCCGATCAGGCGCTCGATCTCCTTGCGGTGCATCAGCAGCTTGCGCGGCCGTTCGGGATCGTGGCCCTCGCGCGCCGCGGGCTCGTAGGGCGCGATGTGGCAGTTGTGCAGCCACACCTCGCCGTCACGGACAAGGGCGTACGAGTCCTTGATGTTCACATTGCCGTCCCGGAGCGACTTCACCTCGCTGCCCTGCAACGCGATGCCGGTCTCCCACTTCTCGAGCAGGTGGTACCTGAACCTGGCCTGGCGGTTCGTCGCCACGTCGCCGGAGCGGGGCGTGGCCTTCGCGTGGCCCCGGCGGCTCACCGGTCCGCCCAGCCGGCGAGCTCGAGATCGATCCGCCCGCGCGGCGGCTCGACAGAGCAGACCCTGACCCTGACGGGGTCGGCGAGTCTCAGCGTGCGGCCGGTATTGCGGCCGACCAACGCGGTGCGCTCCTCGTTCAGGTCGTACCAATCGCCTCTCATGCGACGCACGGGGAGCAGACCTTCGCAGAGCGCCCCGCCCGCGCCGGGCTCGAATGCCACGAATGCCCCCGCCTCGATCACGCCGGTCACCTCTCCCTCGAACTCCTGCTCCCAGCCCCGCTCGGACAGGACTCGCTCCACCAGGAAGGCGAAACACACGTCGTCGGCCTCGTGCTCGAGTCCGGCCGCCTCGCGCTCCGTGGCGCTGCACCACGCGGCCACCTCCTCCAGCTCGTCGGCCGGGGCGTCCTCCCCCGCCCCCACGGTCGCGAGCAGCGCGCGATGGACGACGAGGTCCGGATAGCGCCGGATCGGCGAAGTGAAGTGGCAGTAGCCCTGGCTCGCGAGTCCCGCGTGGCCGATGTTGCGCGTGGAGTAGCAGGCCTGCTTCAGGGCGCGCAGCACGAGCGAGGTCAGGACCCGCCTCCCGCGCCCGGTGGCATGCTGGTACTCGAGCACCCGGGCGCTGATCTCGCCGACCAGCCGCCCGGCGTCGGCCGGTGACATGACCCTCGGCACCGGCGGCGTCGGCACGTCCAGGCTCTCGAGCTGCCTCACGAGCCGCTCGATGGCGGCGGGGTCGGGCTGCTCGTGGACCCGGTACACCGCCGGCGCGCCCGCCGCCTCCAGCCGCTCCGCAACCTGCTCGTTGGCGAGGATCATCAGGTGCTCGATCACCCAGTGGGCCTCGGTCTGGATCTCGTCCCGGGCGGCGACCACGTTCCCAGCCTCGTCGAACTCGAAATCCGGCTCGGAGCTCTCGACCCCGAGCGCGCCGCGCGCAAGCCGCGCCGCGCGCAGCTCGCTCGCAAGCGCGCGCGCCAACGACAGCGACTCCGCGATCACGTCCGGTGCGCGCTCCCGGCCCGCGAAGATGCGGTCCACCTGCCCGTACTCGAGGCGGGCGTCGGAACGGATCACGCTGCGGTGGAACGACGCGCGGCGGGGGCGTCCGCCGGAGCCCATGGCGATCTCCACCGTTACCGCGCTGCGCTGCACGCCCGGCATCAGGCTGCACGCCTCGGAGGACAGCGCATGGGGCAGCATCGGCTCGACCGCGCCGGGTACGTACACGCTGTTGCCGCGCCGCAACGCCTCGGCGTCCAGCGGGCGACCCGGCGGCACCAGCGCGGCCACGTCCGCGATGTGCACGCGGAGACGCATCCCGTCGCCATCGCGCTCGACCGAGAGGGCGTCGTCGTAGTCGTTGGCGCTGAGCGGATCGATCGTAAACGTCGGGAGCGCGGTCAGGTCACGCCGGGGATGCTCGTCGGGCGTGCGCGTGGCGTGCCTCGCCTCGCTCCCCACGGAGCGCGAGAAGCGGCGGTGGGGGCCGCGCACGACGAGCAGCGCCTCGACCACGTCGCGCGCGACGTCGGGGCGGCCGAGCGAGCGCTCCACCTCCAGCCGGGCGCCCCGCCCACGCCGGCCGGGGGCGCTCACGGGACG
>JBOGZM010000237.1:0-3611 GCA_050697255.1 Solirubrobacterales bacterium | reverse complement strand
TCCCACCCCTGGCCTTCTCGATCCACGGCGCCAGCAGCCCGAGCAGAGCGGTGCGGCGCAGGCACCGGTCACATGCGCTCACGCCACGATACCCGCGAACGGGGCGTCCGACACGGCGGGCGGCTCGCGATAGGCGACGGCCTGTGCCACGTGGCGGCGCCGCACGCGCTTCGAGCCGTCCAGGTCCGCGAGTGTCCGGGCCACGCGCAGCACGCGGTCGTGGCCGCGCATCGTGAGGCCGGCGCGCTCGTGGGCGTCGTGGAGCGCCGCGCGAGCGGCCGGCTCGAGGTTCGCCGACCGGCGCAGCTCAGCGTGGGTCATGTGCGCGTTGCACGCGGCCGGGCCGCCACGCAGGCGCAGTTCCTGAACCGCGCGTGCGGCCAGCACCCGCTCCCTGATGGTGCGCGATCCCTCCGGCGCCGCCTCGGCCATCACGTCACGCGCCCGCGGCTGCTCGACACGCAGGATCATGTCGATCCGGTCCAGGAGCGGCCCGCTGAGCCGCGCGCGGTAGCGCGCCGCGACCGTCGGATGGCAGCTGCACTCACGGCGGGGGTCGCCCTTGTAGCCGCACGGGCAGGGATTCGTCGCCGCGATCAGGAGAAAGCGCGCCGGGAAGCACACCGTGCGCTGCGCCCGCGTGACACGAGCGCAGCCCTCCTCCAGCGGCTGACGGAGCGCCTCGAGCGCCGGCCGCGCGAACTCCGACAACTCGTCGAGGAACAGCACGCCGTGCTGCGCAAGGCTGGCCTCCCCGGGGGCGGGCGGGCCGCCTCCGCCGACGAGCCCGGCGGCGGAGATCGAGTGGTGCGGCGCGCGGAACGGCCTGCGCTGGACCAGCGGGGCGGCACCGAGCACCCCCGCGACGCTGTGGATGCGGGTGACCTCGATCGCGTCGGCGAGGCTCAGCGGGGGCATGATCGAGGGCAGCCGCCTGGCCGCCATGGACTTGCCGCTTCCGGGCGGGCCCATCATCAACACGTTGTGGCCCCCGGCGGCCGCCACCTCGAGCGCGTGCTTCAAGGCCCGGTGACCGCGCAGCTGGGCGAAGTCCTCTGCCTCCGGGGGATCGACCTCCAGCCACTCGCGGGCGTCCATCGGCTCGGCGGCGGGTGGGCCCTCGCCCGCCAGGAACGCAGCAAGCTCCCTCACGCTGTCGACCGGGATCACCTCGACCGCGCCGATCAGCGAGGCCTCGCGGGCGCTCTCGCGCGGCACGACTATTCCCTCGCACCCGGCCGCCGCGGCGGCGCCGGCCATCGCGATGGCGCCCCGCACGCGACGGACGGACCCGTCGAGGCCCAGCTCCCCGCAGAACGCGTGGCTCGCGAGCCGCTCGGAGCGGGCCTGGCCGGAGGCCGCCAGCAGCGCGGCCGCGAGGGCGAGGTCGAACGCCGGGCCCGCCTTGCGCAGGTCAGCGGGGGCGAGGTTGACCGTGATGCGGCGCAGCGGGAACTCGAACCCGGAGTTGACCAGCGCGGCCCGGACACGCTCGCGCGACTCCTGCACGGCGGCGTCGCCGAGCCCGACGATCGTGAACGTCGGCAGCCCCGTATGTATGTCGGCCTCGACCGTCACCCGGACGCCGTCGATGCCGAGCAGCGTGAACGTCGTCGCTCGTGCAAGCACGGTCCCCACGCTAGGTCGCCGCGCGTGACGGAGGTCGCGCAGTCGGTGGCTTTTGGCTCACGGGTGTGCCGCATTAGCGTGCGCGCCAGATCAGCCTCATCCTCGGCACAAAAGAGATACGCCATGGTCGTCACACGACACGCTCTGTCCGCTTCCATGCGCTGCGATGAAGCACAACGCAAGACAGGCCCTCGGCCGGCGGGGCGAGCAGCTCGCGGCCATTCACCTCGAGCGCCACGGTTGGAGGATCGTCGAGCGGAACTTCCGCACGCGCGAGGGTGAGATCGACCTGATCGCCGCCCGGAAGGGAACCCTCGCCTTCTGCGAGGTGAAGACGCTGGTGTCGCGTAGAGCACCGCCGTCCGCCGGTCCCAGCGACCCGGTCGAATGCGTCGGCCCCCAGAAGCGCAGCCGGGTGCGTCGCCTGGCGCGCGCCTGGCTGGCACAGACCGGGTCGGCCGGTGGCTCGGCTCGGCACAGGTGTGTGCGACTGGACGTGATCGGGGTGCTGTTGGCCCCCGACGGTACGCTCCTGCGGCTCGAACACCTCGAGAGTGCCTTCTGAACCTGTCCAAGCACAAGGACCGCGCGGAGCTGCGCCGCGTCCCGCGCCGGTGGGCGCGGCGCGCATACTGGCGCGTCGTCGCGTCCACGCACAGGGCGCTGGAGCTGCGTTACGGGATTCGCACGGAGGGCGACATCGACCTCGAGGACCTCGGCGTCGCGGCCGAGCACCGGCTCGGGTACGAGGGCTCGCATTGGGTCGGGGTGCGGCGCGCCCTGCGGCGGCTGACGGTCACGCGCGCGGACGTGTTCGCCGACTTCGGCTCCGGCAAGGGACCGGCCGTCCTGGTCGCCGCGACCTTCCCGTTCCGGCGCGCGCTCGGCGTGGAGATATCGGACGACCTCACCCGGTCGGCGCAGCGCAACCTGGAGCGCTCGCGCATGCGTCCGCGGGCGGAATCGGTCGAGTTCGTGACCGCCGACGTGCTGGAGTACGAGATCCCGGACGACCTGTCGGTCGTCTACCTCTACAACCCGTTCACCGGGCTGCTGTTCGCGCGCTTCCTGGAACGGCTCCTGCGCTCCCTGGAGCGCCGCCCGCGACCGTTGCGGCTGGTCTACAACTACCCCTTCGAGCACAACCACGTGATCGCGAGCGGTCGCTTCCGGCCGATCGACCTCTCCTACAGCTACTGGCCCGCGTGGTACCGCCGGCCGGGGTACGTGATCCTCACCTACGAGGCGCTGGCCCCGGACGGCGGCTCGTACGCCGCCCTGCCGGGGAAGCGCTCATCCCCCGAGCGCCTGGGCCCGTGGAGGGACCGCCACGACCCGGGCTGGGAGCTCGTCGGCCCGCAGCATGCGACCGCAACTGATGCGAACCGCGCCCGTGAGCTGGAGGTGCCGAACCGGCCTTAGAGCGCGAGCTGCTGGTAGGCGATCGACTGGAACGAGCGCCGGTGCAGGTCGCTGATGCCCTGCTTCGCGATCGCGGCGCGGTGCTCGGGGGTGGAGTAGCCGACGTTCGTCTCGAACTCCCAGCCCGGCAGCTCGCGCGCGGCCCGGTGCATGTAGCGGTCCCGCGTCACCTTCGCGACCACCGACGCGGCAGCGATCGCGGCGCTGCGCGCGTCGCCGTCCACCACGGCCTGCTGGGCGTGCCCGACATCGCCCACGCGGAAGCCGTCCACCAGGCACAGGCAATCCGGGACAGCAACGCGCCTGAGGGTGTCACGCAGCGCAGCGAGGTTCGTGACGTGCAGGCCGCGCTCGTCTATCCCACGCACGCAGCGGGAGGTGACGGCCACGCGCGCCGCCGTGCGGATCACGAGCGGGTAGAGCGCCTCGCGCTGCTCCAGGTCGTGGACCTTCGAGTCGTCGAGGCGTGTGAGTGCCCGCACCTCGCGCGTCGTCAGGCGCTTGTAGTCCAGCAGCACCGCCGCCGCCACGAGCGGGCCCGCGAGGCTTCCGCGCCCGGC
>JBOGZM010000236.1:0-5951 GCA_050697255.1 Solirubrobacterales bacterium | reverse complement strand
GGAGCAGACCGGCGTCATCTTCGTGGACGGGGTCGAGGTGGGTGACATCGAGGACGTCGCGCTGCGCGACCGCCGCGCGCTCTCGGCGGACGGGATCTTCATCGTGGTCGCGACCGTCTCGGGGCAGGACGGCCACGCGATCGCGCCCCCGGAGGTCATCTCCCGCGGCGTGCCGTTCCTGACCGAGGAGGACGGCGTCGTGGACGAGATCCGCCAGACCGTCGAGATGTCGCTCGCGCAGGCGGCGGCGGACGAGGTGCACGAGATCTCGCTGCTCCAGGAGCACCTCCGCGAGGACGTGGTGGCGTTCATCTACGAGCGCCTGCGCCGGCGGCCGATGGTGCTGCCGGTGGTCGTCGAGGTCTAGCCTGCCGCCTGCGGTCGTTCCTTCGCCCGCCTGCGCTGACCCGCCTTCTTGAACAGCGGCAGCAGTCGCAGGCTGAGCCGTGGGAACATCGCCATCGAGCGCACGAGCACGCCGCGGCTGCGCGGCATGATCGCCACCGGCCGCCGCTCGCCGACCAGGCCGACGATCCGCTCCGCGACCTCCTCGGGGCGCAGGAACCGGGGGGTGGAGAAGATGATCGCCGAGTCCTCGTCGGCCTCCCGCTCGCGCACCATGCCCGTGTCGACCCCGTCGGGGCAGATCGCGTGCGTGCGGATCGGGATGCGAGCGTCGTCGAGGTCGCCCTGGAGCGACATCGTGAAACCCAGCACGGCGTGCTTGGTGGCGCCGTAGACGGCCAGCCCGGGCACGGCTCCGAACGACGACATCGACGCCATGTTCACGATGTCCCCGCCCATCCCTCGCATCGAATCGACCGCCGCGCGCGATCCCCACACGATGCCGAGGAAGTTCGTCTCCACGAGCAGCCGCACCTCGTCGTCGGAGTGCTCCCAGGCCTTGCGCGTGCGCAGGATGCCGGCGTTGTTGACCCACACCTTCAGCGGGCCGCGCTCGGCCGCGGCCGCGGCGACCTGCCGGTGACCGTCGGGGTCGCGCACGTCCTGCGCCATGTGCCAGGCGTGCTCGCCGATCTGCTCTGCCGTCTCCCGGGCGGCGTCCTCGTTCACGTCCGTGACGAGCACGGCGTATCGGCGTGCGGTCAGCAGGCGCGCCGTCTCGCGGCCGATGCCGCGTCCCGCGCCGGTTACCACGGCGGTGTCCACGGCGCGACAGGCTAGTGGATGTGTTCCTTGCGATGTAGGTGACCCATCAGTAATCTCCCGCGCAGGAACTCGGGGGAGGTTTTTGCGATGAACGCAGGGCGCAGGGTGTCTCGCAGCAGCGGTTGTGGCGCGGTAATGGCAACGCTGTCGCTGCTCGCGATCACTGTCATGTTGCAGGCCGGACCGGCATGGGCGGACCATCAGGTTGTGGACCGCGTCTCGTCAGGGCCGCTCGGCGGCAACACCGGTCAAGAGGCAGACTCCTTCACGATCTCGCGCGACGGCTCGCGCTCCTTCGTCAGCACCCGCGAGCGGCTCGTCTCCGAGGACACCGACGACGAGCGGGACATCTACCAGCGCGTCGCCGCAACCACGACGCTCCTGTCGACCGGCCCGGCAGGGGGCAACGGGTCGTTCCCGGCTGTCTTTTGGGGGATGAGCGAGGACGGCTCGACCGTGCTCTTCTACACCTCCGAGCGCCTGACCGCCGATGACACCGACAACCGCCGTGACTTCTACGTGCGCACGGGCGGCACGACCGCGCTCGTCTCGACGGGGCCGGCGGGCGGCAACGGCGATTTCGACGTCCTCGACCACACCGCGCGCATGTCGGCCGACGGGTCGACGGTCGTGTTCGAGACACGGGAGCAGCTCACCGCCGATGACACCGACGCGCTGGTGGACATCTACCTGCGCACGGGCGGACAGACGACGCGCATCGCGGGCGACGGGCTCTTCGGGCTGTCGCGCGACGGGCAGCGGGTATTTCTCCGCACGAACCGGCACCTGACACAAGACGACACCGACGGGGACTTCTCGGACGACGCCTACATGTGGGAGGCCGGGACGACGACCATCCTGTCGGTCGGGCCCAGCGGCGAGAACCCGAATCAGGGAGTGTTCTTCGAGCACGTCGACGCCGACGGCCGGCACGTGGTCTTCACGACCTTCGGGCGGCTGGTACCCGAGGACACCGACGACCAGGCGGACGTCTACCAGCGCGCGGGGGACGCGATCGAGCGCGTCGGCAGCGGTGACGCTCTCGACGTCTCGGCCGACGGCAGCCATGTCTTCTTCATGACGATCGACCGGCTCCTGAGCGCGGACACCGACTCCCAGTCGGACATCTACGTCCGCGCCGGTGGGAGCACCGAGTTGGTCAGCGCCGGGCCGCTGGCGGGCGACGATGAGTTCCAGGCCCTTGGCTTCCAGGGGAGCACCCCGGATGGCAGCCACGCCTTCTTCCACACCGCAGAGCGGTTGACCCCCGAAGACAACGACGGAGCCACGAGCCTCTACCGCTACTCCGGCGGACCAGCCGCGCAGTACGTGGCGCCGTCAGCCAATTTTCCCGCGTGGTCGGACGACGGTCAGCGTGTTTTCGTGGTGACTCACATGCCGCTGGTGCCCTCCGACACCGACACCGGCTGCAGCGACGCGGACATCGTCGGCTGCGAGGACGTGTACGAGATCCGCGACGGGCAGGCCACCCTGCTGTCGACCGGTCCGGGGGATCCAAATGCGGGGGACTCCGGCGTGTGCAGGAACGTCTCCTCCATCAGGATCGTCGTGGACTGCCGGCTTGCGATCTCGGCGGACGGCAGCCGGGTGCTGTTCTGGCACAACGCGCCCCTGCTGGCCGGCGACACGGATTCGTCCTTCGACGTCTGGCTGGCAAGCACCGGCCCCGTGCGCAGCGACTACAGGAACGCATCCCACTTCTGCCGCGCGGAGCGCGAGTTCCTGGGCGAAGGGGCGTTCCGGGAGCGCTACGGGACGAACGGCAGGGGCTCGAACGCATTCGGCAAGTGCGTCTCCTCCAAATAGCGCGTCCCGCCTGAGCCCGGCAGGGGCGCCCGGCCGCGCGTCGAACTGAATGGCAGCCGGCCGCGCTTGCGGCCGTGCAGCCATGGCAAAGAGAACAGCACGCCGCCCAGCCAAGAGCTCTCCGAGGCGCCGGCCTGCACCGGCGTCCCGGTCGCGCGCGCGTCCCCGTTCCAAGTCACGCTCGCGCAGGCGAATGGTGCGCCCGCAGCTTCCGCGCGTGCGCCTGTCCGAGCTGGACCAGACGACGGTGGACACGATCGGGCTCGGGCTCGTCGCCTGCGGCCTGCTGCTCGGCTTCCTGCTCTGGACCGGCAGCGGCGCCGTCGGGGAGACGGTGGCCGAGGTGTTCCGGTTCCTGGTCGGTGGAGTCGCATACCTGTTGCCGCTGTTCGCGATCGGGGCCGGCGTCGCCCTTGCCGCCCGCCAGCGGCTCGAGTCCCCGGCCCGGCTGCGGGCCGGCGCGCTCGCGATTCTTCTCGGCCTCACGCTCGGCCTTGCGGCCGGTTCGCTCGGGCTGGGGCCCGGCGGCGGCGCCACGCGCGACCTGTGGGGAGTGGACGCCATGATGGCCCGCGGCGGAGTGGTCGGCGAGGCGCTCTACTGGGCGACCTCCACGCTGTTCTCCCACGCCGGCGCGCATCTCGTCTTCGCATTCCTGATGGCCGCTGGAGCGTTGCTCCTGACGGGACGCCGGCTCGGCGACCTGGTCGGCGGAGTCCGCGCGGCCGCCGCCCACACCCGCGAGCGGTTCGCAAACGAGCTCGAGCAGGCGCGCGCCGATGCGCGCGGGTCCTCAACCGCGTTCGAGGAACCGGAGGGCGACCCGCGGATCGAGGTGCTGCACCCCGATCCGGAGCCTTCCGCCGTGGTGGCCGAGGGAGAGGCGCTCGACGGCGAGGAGGACCCGCTCGCCCGCGTCGAGCGCGAGATCCAGAACCGCCCGCCCGAAGATGGGTCCGCCGCCGCGGACTCCGACCCCTCCTTGCTGACTCCGCAGGGGGCGCGCCGCTCGGGGGTGACGGAGTCGGAGGGCCTCCGCTACCGGCTCCCGGACCCGAAGCTGCTGCGCACCTCCGGCAAGGGCCAGGGCCCCGACACCTCCAACCAGGACGAGATCGCGAGGCAGCTCGTCGAGTCGCTCGGCCACTTCGGCGTCGAGGCGAAGATCGTCGGCCGCGTCACCGGGCCGCGCGTGACGCGCCACGAGCTGCGGCTCGCGCCCGGCACCAAGGTCTCGCGGGTCACGCAGCTGAAGGACGACATCGCATACGCGCTCGCGTCCACCGACATCCGGATCCTGGCCCCGATCCCGGGCAAGCAGGCGGTTGGGGTCGAGGTCCCCAACAAGCTCCACCGCATGGTCCACCTCGGGGACATCTTCCGGCGTGACCTCGGCGAGCGGGGCGCGTCCTCGGGCTCGCCGCTGTCGGTCTGGCTCGGCAAGGACATCGCCGGCAACTCGGTCTGGACCGACCTCGCCAAGATGCCGCACCTGCTGGTCGCCGGGACCACCGGATCGGGCAAGTCGGGCTGCGTGAACACGATGCTGTCCTCGATCCTGCTGCGCTCCTCCCCGAACGAGGTCCGCATGGTGCTGGTGGACCCGAAGCGGGTCGAGCTGAACTACTACGACGACATCCCGCACCTGCTCACACCGGTGGTGACCGTGCCCCGCATGGCGGCGAACGTGCTCGCGAACCTGATCCGCGAGATGGAGAGCCGCTACGAGGTGATGCAGCAGGCCCGCTCCCGGAACATCGTGGAGCTGAACCGCACCCGCTCCGCCGCGGGGGACCCGCCGCTTCCCTACATCCTGTGCGTGATCGACGAGCTGGCCGACCTGATGATGGTCGCGCCGGCCGAGGTCGAGGACTCGGTCATCCGGCTCGCGCAGAAGTCGCGCGCGGTCGGCATCCATCTCGTGCTCGCCACCCAGCGCCCCTCGGTCGACATCATCACCGGCACGATCAAGGTGAACGTCCCCGCGCGGATCGCGTTTGCGGTGTCCTCGCAGGCTGACTCGCGCGTGATCCTCGACCAGGGCGGCGCCGAGGCCCTGCTGGGCCAGGGCGACATGCTGCTGCGGCCGGTCGGGTCGTCGAAGCTCCAGCGGATCCAGGGCGCCTACATCACCGAGGACGAGGTCGCCAAGCTCACGGATGCGTGGCGCGCGCAGGGCGAGCCCGACTACGAGGCCGAGATGCTCGAGGGCCGGGCGGAGACCGGGGAGGGTGCCGACGGCGAGTTCTCTCCGGACCAGGACGACCTGCTGGAGGAGGCGATCCGGCTCGTGGCCCAGACCCAGACCGCGTCCGTGTCCATGATCCAGCGGCGTCTGCGGGTGGGCTACACGCGCGCGGGCCGGTTGATCGACATGCTCGAGCGCCGGGGCGTGATCTCGGGCTACGAGGGCTCCAAGCCGCGCCAGGTGCTGATCACCGAGGCCGACGTGTCGCGCGTCCTGGACGACCGCGGCGCGGGCTCCGTCCCGGTCGCTTCGTTGCCGGACCCCGAGCCTCCCGCGGGCGACTCCTAGGCGCCCGCCTATACTGCCTTCGCCGGGGCAGGAAGGTGCGATGGCAGACATCGGGTCGCTGCTGCGCGAAACGCGCATCCGAAACAAGATCGATATCACCGCGGTCGAAGAGGCGACCAAGATCCGCGCGAAGTACCTGCGCGCGCTCGAGAACGAAGAGTGGGTGCTGCTGCCCGGGCCGGCCTACGTGAAGACGTTCCTGCGCACGTACGCGCAGTTCCTGGGGCTCGACCCGCACCTGCTGGTGGAGGAGTACAGCGCCCGCTTCGAGGAGCCGGAGGAGCTGGAGGTGGCCGCCTTCACGCCCAAGCGACGACTGCCGGAGCGCACCCGCCGCGTGGGGCCGCCGACGCGCGGAATCGGCGTCGCGCTGCTGCTCGTGGGGTTCCTGGGGTTCCTGCTGGTGCTGGGCCTGACC
>JBOGZM010000235.1:0-4498 GCA_050697255.1 Solirubrobacterales bacterium | reverse complement strand
CTCGATCCGTACGAGCCGGCGATCGCCCACAAAGCGCCCTCCGCCGGTGACGCTGACGATGTAGGAGTCGACCCGGGCCACGGCGTCGTCGACGTTGTACATGTGCGGCTCCTCGATCCGGATCAGGACCTCCTCCCCCTGCTTGAAGGGAAGCGCGCGCTCCTCGATCTCCTCGCGGCTGCCCTCGGCGAGGATCTCGAACGTGTCGAGCGGGATCCCGTCCGTGCCCTGGAAGTGGAACAGCTTGCCGGTCTCCACCTCCAGCTCACGCAGCGGCTTGCCGCCGCCGCCGATCAGGATCGCCGCCACGCGGGGGTGCACCTGCACCAGGAAGGCCTGGGCGGGCGATCTCTTGTCGAGCTTGCGCAGGCGCCGCTCGACGTCGATCGCGATCGTCTCCTCCGAGCGCACGACGCCCTCGCCGTCGCAGGTGGGACAGGTCTTGTTCATGATCTCGCGCACGCCCTCGGACACGTTCTGGCGGGTCATCTCGACGAGCCCGAGCGGAGAGATCTCGACCACGTGGGTGCGGGTGCGGTCGCCCTCCAGCGCGTTCTTCAGGACCCCCAACACCTTGTCGCGGTTGCGGGTGTACGCCATGTCGATGAAGTCGATCACGATGATCCCGCCGATGTCGCGCAGGCGCAGCTGGCGGACCACCTCCTCGGCGGCCTGGAGGTTGGTCTTGGTGATCGTGTCCTCCAGCGAGCCCCTGCCGCGGCCCGTATAGCTGCCGGTGTTGACATCGATCACCGTCAGCGCCTCGGCGTGATCGATCATCAGGTAGCCGCCGTGGGGCAGGTCCACGCGCCGCGAGAGCGTCTCGCGGAACACCTCGTCGACGCCTGATTTCTCGAACAGCAGGTCGTCGCCCTTGTACAGCTCGACCCGGTCCAGCAGCTCCGGCGCGGTGCGGGTGAAGAAGCTCGTCATGCGGTGATGCTGCTTCTCGTCGTCGATCACCGCGCGGTCGAACTCGCGCGAGTAGACGTCCCTGACCACCCGGATCGGCAGGTCCGCCTCCTGGAACACCATCGTCGGCGCGCGGGACTCCTCGACCCGGCTTTCGAGCACCTCGTGCAGCTTGAACAGGTACTGGAGCTCGCGCTCCATGTCGCTCTTCCGCACACCGTGTGCGGCCGTGCGGATGATCAACCCGCCCTTCTCCAGCTTCACCCCCGCGGCGAGCTTCCGTACCCGCTCACGCTCCTTGTCCGGCAGCTTGCGCGAGACGCCGACGCCCTCGCCGTCCGGTACGTAGACCAGGTATCGCCCCGGGATCGAGATCTCCATCGACAGCCGGGCGCCCTTCGTGCCGATCGGGTCCTTGGTGACCTGCACGACGATCTCCTGGCCCGACTTCAGCAGGTCGGAGATGCGCGGCCCGCCGCGCTGACCGCGGCCGCGGCGGTGGGTCTTGCCGTCCGCCGTGACGATCTCGTCGACGTGGAGGAACCCGTTCTTCTCGAGGCCGATGTCGACGAACGCGGCCTCCATTCCGGCGAGCACGTTGTCGACTCGCCCCTTGTAGACGTTGCCGACGATCGACCGGCGGCCGCGGCGCTCGATGTAGAGCTCCGCCACCCGCCAGTCCTGGTCGACCTTGGGCACGCCCTTCGTCCGGCGCTGTTTCTGGTCCTTGCCGCCGGCGGCCTTCTTGCATTCGAGTATCGCGACCCGCGTCTCACCGCGGTCGACGGATACCAGTACCTGCTTTCGCATCAAATCTCCTTTTTGAACATCGGGCGGGCTTCGCCCGCACCTAAAGTCCTGAAAGACCGCCTGACGGCGGGCTCACCGGACATCCGGCGTGTACGGCGGCCTCGCAGCGCGATCACGCGAGCACCTCCGGCTTGGACGCCGCGGCCTCGCGGGCCTGCACGTACACGCTCTGGAGCAGCCCGAGGGCGATCAGGGTCACGATCACCGACGAGCCGCCATAGCTCATCAGCGGCAGCGGAATCCCCGTGATGGGCATGATTCCTACGTTACCGCCGACGTTGACGAAAACTTGCGTCATCAGCATCGCACCAACCCCGGCGGCCAACAGGGCCCCATAGAGGTTCTTCGCGATGGTGAGTATTCGCAGCGAGCGCCATATCAACAGGGCATACAGGGACAGCACGATTCCCGCCCCGACGAACCCGTACAGCTCGCCGACCGCAGAGAAGACGAAGTCCGTGCGGCTCTCGGGCAGGAAGTCCAGGCGCGTCTGAGTCGCGGCATCGCTGCCGCGCCCGGTCTTGCGACCGGACCCGATCGCGGTCTCCGCCTGGCTGAGCTGGTACCCCTGGCTCTGAGGATTGGCGTTGTCCTTGTCCAGGAACGCCATCAGGCGATCCTGCTGGTAGTCCTTCAGCAGCGGGACACCCGCGGCCGGCGCAATCACCAGCGCCAGCGCCACCGCGCCCACTGCCACCCCGCCCAGCGCCGCGAAGTGGGTCCACTTCGTCCCCGCGACGAACAGCAACGCAAGCGCGATCGTCACGTACACGATGCTCGTGCCGAGGTCGGGCTGGGCCATCACCAACAGTGTCGGCAGCAGCGCCAGGAGCATGATCCGTGACGTGGTCTCGCGGTCCTGCAACCGCCGCAGGCGGTCGACGATGAAGGCCGACAGCGCGAGGATCAACAGGACCTTGCCCAGCTCGGACGGCTGGAAGCGCAAGAACGGCAACTCGATCCATCGACGCGAGCCGCGAGTCGCGCCGGCCACGCCCAGCACGAGCACGATCAGCCCGATCGTGGCCGCGTACAGGCCCACCCGCAGCTCCCGGAACCGCGAGTAGTCGATCGCCGCGAGGGCGATCATCAGCGTCAGGCCCGCAACCGCGTACACGGCCTGGCGGCTGACGAAATAGTCCGGAGAGCCGGGGATGTCGGTCGCGGTGGCCGTGTCGAGCGTCACGAGGCTGAACACGATCAGCCCCAGGGTGCCGAACAGCATCAGGAAATCGAGGCGCAGGATGCGGGCGCGCGGCTCGGTGAAGCGCTGCACGCCGGTGCCGAAGGGGGTGCTGCCGGTGCCGGCCATCAGTCCGGGGCCTCCCCGGCCGTGCCAACCGCCTTCTTGCCCTTGATCCCGAAGTACGCGGCGAGGATCCTGCGCGCCGCGGGAGCGGCTGCCTCGGCGCCGAAGCCGCCACGCTCGATCGTCGTCGCGACCACGATCCGCGGGTCGTCGTAGGGAGCCGCCACCACGTACCACGACTGGTCCCCCTGCGCGCCGCGCTCGGCCGTGCCGGTCTTGCCGGCGACGGTGATCGGAAAGCCCTCGAAGACGGACGTGGACGTACCGCCCGCCTCGTTGGCCGCCCCGCGCAGGCCCTGCATGATCGCCGACCGGGTCGATGCGGACAGCTTCAGCCGCCGCCGCGCGCCGGGCTCGATCTGCTGCAGGATGCGTCCCTCGTTGTCCTCGACGCGCAGGCCGATGTGCGGAGTCACGACGCGCCCGCCGTTGGCCACCGCGCTGTAGGCGACGGCCATCTGAAGTGGGTTGGCCTGCAGGTCGCCCTGCCCCACCGCCAGGTTGATGTTGTCCCCCGGCGTCCACGGGCGGTCCGTCAGGTTGCGGCGGAAGAGGCGGTTGCGCCACTCCGGCGTCGGGACCAGCCCGGCGACCTCACCCGGGAGGTCGATCCCGGTCGTGCGCCCGAGCCCAAGCCGCCCGGCCCACTTCTGGATGATCTCCCCTCCCCTCTGGTCCGCCATCAGCCCGACGCGGTAGAAGTAGACGTCCGAGGACACCTGCAGGGCGCGCGGCAGTGCGACCGCGCCGTGCGACACGCCGCCGGCGTTCTTGAACGTGACGCCACCCACCGTCAGCGACCCGCCGTCGAACAGCACCGTGGCGGGGCTGATCAGGCCGCTCTCCAGCCCCGCCACGGAGGTGATCAGCTTGAAGGTGGAGCCGGTGGGGTACAGGCCCTGTGTCGCGCGGTTGGCGAGCGGAGCTCCGTTGTCCGGGTCCTGCAGGCGCTTGTACACGGAGGGCGACACCCCCTTCGCGAAGACGTTCGGGTCGTAGCTGGGGTTGCTCCCCAGGCCGAGCACCTCGCCGCTGCGCGGGTCCATGGCGACGAAGCCGCCCGGCAGTCCGTAGCGCGCGAGCGCCGCCTGTCCTGCCTTCTGCACGCCGAAGTCGATCGACAGCCGCAGGCGCTTGCCCGGCCGCGGGTCGCGCACCGACAGCTCGCCCTTCGGCAGCCCGCGGGCGTCGACCTGGATGCGGCTGGCGCCGTTGCGCCCGCGCAGATAACGGTCGTACTGGAACTCGACGCCGGACTGGCCCACACGGTCGCCCAGTGCCACGCCCGAGTAGCGCGGCGTGTCGAGCTGGTCCTCGGTCACCTCTCCGATCTGGCCGAAGAGGTGGGCCCCGATCTGCTCATGCGGATACTTGCGCAGGAAGACCCGCTCCACCTCGACGCCCGGGAAGCGCGACTGGTTCTCCTGGAGATAGAGGACAGTCGTGAGGCCGACGTCGGTCTTGAGC
>JBOGZM010000234.1:0-3741 GCA_050697255.1 Solirubrobacterales bacterium | reverse complement strand
CGCTCGGACCGAGCGGCCGAGAAGGTGTCTGGGCTGGGTGCCGAGCCCGTGCGCGGCGACCTCGAGGACCGCGACGCGCTGCGGGCCGGGGCGGCGGGCGCCGACATCGTCTTCCACGCCGCCGCGCACCTCGGCGAGTGGGGAGACCGGTCCGAGTTCGAGCGCATCAACGTGGGCGGTACCCGCAACGCGGTCGAGACCGCCCGCGCGGCAGGGGTGCGCCGGTTCGTGCACGTCGGCACGGAGGCGGGCCTGCTCGCCGGGGAGCCGCTCGTGAACGTCAACGAGGACGCGCCGCTGCGACCCGACTCGAAGGCGGCCTACTCCGCGACCAAGGCGATGGCCGAGCAGGTCGTGCGCAACGCGAACGGCGAGGGCTTCGAGACGGTCGTGGTGCGGCCCCGGCTCGTGTGGGGCGCAGGCGACACGACGATCCTGCCCGCGCTCGTGTCGGCGGTCGAGAAGAAGCGCTTCTCGTGGATCGGCGGCGGCGCGCACCGCACCTCGACGACGCACGTCGACAACGTGATCGAGGGCCTGATGCTGGGCGCGGAGAAGGGCCGCCCCGGCGGCGTCTACTTCGTCACCGACGGCGAGCCGGTGGTGTTCCGCGAGTTCGTCACCGAGCTGCTCGGCACCCAGGGGGTCGCGCCGCCGGACCGCAACACCCCCGCGCCGGTCGGACGGGTCGCCGCCGCCGCCTCCGAAGGTGTGTGGCGGCTGCTGCGCCGGCCCGGCAACCCTCCCGTCACGCGCCTCGCCTACTGGCTCTCGGCGCAGGAGTGCACGATCGACATCTCGCGCGCGCGACAGGAGTTGGGGTACGACCCCGTGCGATCGAGACAGAGCGGGATGGACGAGCTGCGGCGGCAGCACGCGGGCGCTTGACCGCGGGCGGGCGGTCTGTAAGCATGGACTGACGCCGGGAGAGGAAGGGGAGCCGGTTGATCGCAGCTGTTCGTGCGCTGACCATCGCGGTCCTGTCCGCGGCGATGCTCGCCTGCCTCGGGCCGGCAGCGAGCGCGGACCACACGCTGGAGGACCTCGTCTCGCCCGACGGTGCGGCCCAGTTCGACTGGGATGCCCTGCACATGAGCCCCGACGGCCAGCGCGTCCTGTTTGGCACCTCCGACCCCTTCGACCCCGCGGACACCGACACGCGAGCCGACATCTACGAGGTTGTCGGCGAGACCTTCACCCGGGTCGGCCCCGGCGGCGGCTTCTGCTGTGTGCCGCGCGCGTTCTCGCTCGACGGCTCGCACGTCTTCTTCCAGCCCGTCGAGACAGACGATTTCGACGACAAGCTCGTCCCGGAGGACCGTGACATCACGGACGACGTATACGAGACCCATGCGGGAGTGACCAGACTCGTGTCGGTCGGCAGCCTCCCGTCCAACGGACTCTTCGACGCGACCCTGCGCGACACCCCGGACGACGGATCGCGCGCCTACTTCACGACGGAGGAGCAGCTCGTCGCGCAGGACACGGACGGCGGTTACATCGACATCTATGAGCGCTCGCCCTCAGGCACACGGCTGGTCTCGACCGGCGGCAACGGCGAGTTCGACGTCGCATTCCGGCGTGCGTCCGACGTCGGCGCTGTCGTGGTCTTCGCGACGGCCGAGCAGCTGGTGGCCGCCGACACGGACACCCAGGATGACCTGTATGCGAATTCGGGGGCCGGGACCGAGTTGGTCTCGACGGGCCCGACGTCGGGGGGCGGCGGAGGCACGGGCGTGAACGCGCTGTCTCCGACAGGTAGTCGGGTCGTCTTCTCGACGCGCGAGCGCCTCGTCCCGGAGGACACCGACGGCAGCGGCCTCGACGTCTACGCGCGCGCCGCCGGCACGACGGAGCTGGTCTCGACCGGGCCCACGTCGACCAACGCGGCCGCCGATGTCACGTTCCACGACGCCTCCGAGGACGCCACGGTGGTGCTCTTCAGCACCACCGAGCAGCTGACCGCGGATCACACCTGGGCCGATATCGGGTACTACCGCCGCGCCGGGGCGACCACCGACCTGATCGTCCCCGTGGACGTCAACAGGGCGTTCCCGGTCACCTCCGGAGACGGGTCCCGCGCTTTCTACGACACCCACACGAAGGTGCTACCGGAGGACACCGATCCCAATCTGGACATCTATCAGTGGCACCAGGGAGTCACCACACGGCTGTCGACCGGTCCCCAGGACACGGACTGGGCCAACCCGTTCCTCGGCGGAGCGTCGTTCGACGGTGAGCGGGTCTTCTTCATCACCAAGGCGCGGCACCTGCCGGAGGACCCGAGCCCCGACTGGGACGTCTACGAGCGCTTCCAGGGGCAGACGAAGCTGCTGACCGCGAAGCCTTCTCCCCAGCTTGGGCTCGGCATCTCGATCGCCGCGGTCAGCCCCGACGGCACCCAGGTCCTGATCGAGACGGGCCAGGCCCTCGATCCCGCCGACACCGACGCCAACGAGATGGACGCGTACCTCTACACGGCCCCGTCCGCCGCGACGTCCTTCGGGCAAGTCGGCCGGGTCGACGACTTCGCACGGAGCGCCCCGTGAGGCTTCGTCTCCTGACCGTACTCGCCCTCGCGCTCGCCGCCGCGGCGCCGCCTGCGCACGCGACGTACGCCGGCGGCAACGGAAGGATCGCGTTCGAGGACGCCGGGGTCGCAATCGCCACCGTGAACGCCGACGGCTCGGACTACCAGGTCCTCGCAACCGGCAGGGAGCCCGCCTGGTCTCCGACCGGGGACCGGCTCGCGTTCAGGACCCCGGCCAACGCGATCGCCGTGGTCAACGCCGACGGCACCGGCCGCCGGACCGTGGCGCAGCGCAACTGGGCCGCGAACCCGACCTGGTCGCCCGACGGGGAGCGGCTCGCGCTCGGTTGGGACTCCGGCCCCGGCGAGTGCCGGTTCCTCGTGATCACGCGCGTGGATGGGACCGAATCCAAGCGCGTCCCGCTCCCGCCGGAGCTGTGCCGTTTCGACGACCTCGAGTGGTCGCCGACCGGAAGCACGATCGCCTTCAGCGCCAGGCGTCTAAACCCGGACTTCTCGCTCAGCTCCGCCGAGATCTTCACGGTCCAGGACGACGGCGCCGACCTCACCCAGGTCACGAACGAGGCGGATCCCGCCACCGACCCGGAGTGGTCGCCGGACGGGTCCCGCATCCTGTACGACGTCGCACCGGACCCGGTGTTCGGGACGCAGAACGTCGTCAGCATCAAGCCCGACGGGACGGACCGGACGGTCATCGCCCAGGGACGTGACCCCGTCTGGTCGCCCGACTCGAGCGAGATCGCGTTCATCGTCTTCCATGGATCGACCGGGAGCCAGCGGATCGAGGTGCAGCGCACCAACCACTCCTCGAGCCGGTCGATCATGCAGCTGTCCCTGTCCAAGGACAACCTCGACTGGCAGCGGCTCACTCCCGGCCCGCCGGGCTATCCGCGTCCCAAGGCCGCGTCACCGGTGCGGGTCGCGCTTGTTCCCACCTACTACCCCTGCCTGGAGCCGAACCGCGAGCACGGCCCGCCGCTCTCGTTCCCCTCCTGCAACCCGCCCGTCCAAGGGTCGAACTACCTCACGGTCGGCACGGCCGATGCGAACGGGAACCAGCCGCGGTTCGTGGGTGAGCTGCGCTACGACGTCGTGGTGGGCAACCCCGGCACCTCCGCCGACGAGGCGGACGTGCAGCTGACCGCGAGCCTGTCCGACATCCGCTGCCGCGTTGCGGGCCCGGCGTGCAC
>JBOGZM010000233.1:0-2316 GCA_050697255.1 Solirubrobacterales bacterium | reverse complement strand
GGGCACGACCCCCGTCCGCGGCACGCTGGCTCTCGGCGCGGATGTCGACCAGCAGCGACCCGCCGGCCATCGCCCGGTCGGCCGCGTGCGGGTCGAGGCGCTCGAGACGGCTGCGCGCACGGGCGAGCAGCTCGTCGATCGTCACGACGACAGCGTCGTGGGGGTGCTTGCGGCTGCAGCCTGCGCCGGGGAGGCGCCGTTCGACAGCAGGTACGGCGCCGGGTCGAAGCGCCGCGTCTTTTGCCAGTAGCGCCACGTGAAGTAGGGCCAGATCGTCGTGTTGCGGCCGGTCCTGTCGAGATACCAGCTCGAGCAGCCACCGGTGTTCCACACCGAGCGGACCAGGCGGCGCTGGATGTAGGCGTTGTAGGTCTCCACCGCATCGCGCCGGACCTCGATCCGCGTGGCGCCGCGCTGTTGCATCTGGCGCAGGGCGTCGAGGACATAGCTCAGCTGCGCCTCGATCATGAACAGCAGCGAGTTGTGGCCGAGTCCCGTGTTGGGCCCGGTGACGAAGAACAGGTTCGGGAAGCCGACCACCGCCGTCCCCAGGTAGGCCTGCGGGCTTCCCTGCCAGGCGTCGGCCATCGACACGCCGTGCGCATCTCGGATCCGGTGGGCGAGCGAAATATCGGTCACCTTGAACCCGGTCGCCAGCACGATCGTGTCGATCTCGTGCTTCCTGCCGTCGGCGGTCACGATCCCATCCGGCTGGATCTCGCGGATGCCCTCGGTGACGAGCTCGACGTTGGGCTGCTGCAGGGCCGGATACCAGTCGTTGGAGGGCAGGATGCGCTTGCAGCCCATGATGTAGCCCGGCGTCAGCTTCGCCCGCAGCTCCGGGTCGGTCACCTGCTTCTCCATGTGACGCCGCGCGATCCGCTCCAGTCCCTTCATCATGCGCGGCTCGAACGCGAGCCCCGGCACGATCAGCTCCCGGCTCCAGTAGACGCCGGCGCGCACGAGCCGCTGCAGGGCGGGAAAGCGCCGGTAGACACGGCGCTCGAAGTCGGTGATCGGGCGGTCGCGGTGCGGCAACACCCATGGCGGCGTGCGCTGGAACACGCCCAGGTGCTCGACGATCGGCTGGATCGCGGGGACCGCCTGGATCGCGGAGGCTCCCGTGCCGACGACCGCCACCCTGCGCCCGGTGAGGTCGTGATCGTGGTTCCACCGTGCGGTGTGGAAGACCTCGCCCGCGAAGCGGCCGAGCCCCGGTAGTTCGGGGATCGACGGCTCGCTCAGGAACCCCGGCGCTGCCACCAGCACGTCGGCGGTGAACTCACCGTCGCTCGTGTCGATCCGCCACCGCGTGGTGGCCTCGTCCCACTGCGCGGCGGTGACCTCGCAACCGAGCCGGATGTGATCGATGAGGCCGTAGCGCTCGGCACAGTCGCGTGCGTAGCGACCCAGCTCCTCCTGGAGGGGATATGTCCGGGTCCACTCCGGGTTGGGCGCGAAGGAGTACGAGTAGAGGTGGGACGGGATGTCGCACTGGCAGCCGGGATAGCTGTTCGCCCACCACGTGCCGCCCACGTCCGGGTCGCGCTCGAAGACGACGAAGTCATCGACGCCCTCCTGCTTCAGGCGGATCGCCATCCCGAGCCCTCCGAAGCCCGCGCCCAGGATCGCGATCGGAGCGTGCCCGCCGGCCGGGCCGCCGTTCCGGGATGCCTGCTCTTGCTCGGCCGTCGCCGTCATCCGTTCGCCGGGCGCAAACTGTAGTGCACCGTCTGCGGCCGCCGCGTGCGATTGGACACATGCCGGTTAGCATCGGCCCATGCTGCGCCGGTTCATCGTCACCTGGTTCTTCAACATCGTGGCCCTGTGGGTCGCGGCGGAGTTGCTTGCGGGAATCGGCTACGGGGAGGACGAGTGGATCCTCGTGATCGCGGCGCTCGTCTTCAGTCTCGCGAACATCTTCGTGAAGCCGATCGTGATCCTGTTCACGCTGCCGCTCGTGATCCTGACGCTTGGTCTCGCGCTGTTCTTCGTGAACCTGCTGATGCTGTATCTGACCAGCTGGGTCGTGGACGACTTCACCGTCGACAGCTTCGGGTCGGCGATCGTCGCGACGATCATCGTGTGGGTGGTGAACACGGTGCTCGAGGCCATCTTCACGCGCGACGAGCGCCTGCGCCGCGAGCGCGACTGGGAAGCCCGCCGCTAGTCAGTGCGCCGGCCGATGCCTCGTGGGCGTTACCCTGCGCCGCGATGAGACCCCGCACCGCACTGCGCACTGCGCTCGCGGCCGCGCTGGCGACGATCGCGCTGGCGGCGAGCTGCGGCGGTGACGACGACTCCGGTCCCTCCGGC
>JBOGZM010000232.1:0-4481 GCA_050697255.1 Solirubrobacterales bacterium | reverse complement strand
GGCGTTCGCGGTGCTCGCCCTCGGCCTCGGTGTCGTGGCGCTGCACGAGCTCTACCGGCTGCTGGCGCCGGTCAACCCGATCCCGCTGGCCGGCTTCGCCGGGATGGGAGCCCTGGTGCTCGCCGCCACCTACGGCGACCAGTTCCAGATGGTGCTGGCCGGGGCGGGAGCGGTGCTGCTGACCGGCGCCCTGGCGCTCGTCGAGCCGCGCCGCCACGCGACCCTGGCGATCGCCGGCACGCTGCTGGGAGTCTTCTGGATCGGGCTCGGCCTGTCGCACGCGGTGCTCCTGCGCGAGCTGGACCACGGCGACTCGCTGCTCTTCAACGTGCTGCTCGCGACCTTCATCGGTGACACGGCCGCGTACTTCGGCGGCCGGCTCTGGGGGACGCGCCAGCTGGCGCCGTCCGTCTCGCCCGGCAAGACCGTCGAGGGCCTGCTGGCGGGCTTCCTCGCCGGGACCCTCGCCTTCTGGTTCGCGGGCCTGTACCAGGACTGGCTGTCCGGGCTCGATGCCCTGGCGATCGGCGCCGGCGTGGCGGCCACCGCTCCGCTCGGCGACCTGTTCGAATCGATGATCAAGCGCGACCTCGAGGTGAAGGACTCGGGCCGCTTCTTCGGCGAGCACGGCGGAGTGCTGGATCGCCTCGACGCCGCGCTGTTCACCGTCGTCGTCGGCTACTACGTGGCCAACGCGCTGCTCTAGGCGCGGGCGAAGATCGAGAGGCCCTGCGCGGCCGCGCCGCCCTCGGCCCTCAGCGCGCGCAGAAGCGCGTCCACGACCTCTTCGTCGAACTGGCTGCCGGCGCCCTGCTCCAGCTCGCGGCGGGCCGCGCTGAGCCCCAGCGCCGGCCGGTAGACGCGGTCGTGCGTCATCGCCTCGTACGCGTCCGCGACCGAGAGGATGCGAGCCTCGATGGGCACATCGTCCCCGGCCAGCCCGCGCGGGTAGCCGCGCCCGTCCGGGCGCTCGTGGTGGTCGTGGACCCATTCCGCGATCTGGGGCAGGTTGACGCCCTCCAGCATGCTGGCTCCGATCTCCGTGTGCTTTCGCATCTCGTCCCACTCCGGGGGCGTCAGCGGGCTCGGCTTCATCACGATCGAGTTCGGGATCCCCACCTTACCGACGTCGTGAAGTATCCCGGCGAGCATCAGGTTCTCGAGGCCGTCCTGCGGATAGCCGAGTTGACGTCCGATCTCGCGTGCGTACCGGCCGACCGTCGCCGCGTGCTCGTGCGAGTCGAGCGACTCCGCGAGAGTCAGCAGGCTTGCGAGCCGCGCCTCACCGCGCGCGCGCCGGCGACGCGCATGGCCCGAGACACTGTCCGCCGACTGGGCGGAGAAGATCACCGAGCAGTCACGGCCGATCTCCTTCGCGGTGTAGAGCGCCTGGTCGGCGCTCTCCATCAGGTCGTCAGTGTTGTCGCCATGCGCGGGGTAGCTTGCGATTCCAAAGCTGATCGTGAGCGGGAGCGGGTCGTCCGCGAAAGCCTCCCGAATCGCGCGCCGCATGCGCTCCGCGGCGACGTGCGCGCCACGCTCGTCGGAGTCCGGCAGCAGCACCGCGAACTCCTCGCCGCCCACGCGGGCCGGCAGGTCGATGCGGCGGTTCGTCGAGTGCAGGATCCCGGCGGTGCGCCGCAGGACCTCGTCGCCGCGGGGATGCCCGAACCGGTCGTTGACCTGCTTGAAGTGGTCCAGGTCTCCGAGCACCAGGCTCACGGACTGGCCCGTCCGGTGCGCCCGCTCCACTTCGAGATCGAAGGCCTCGTCGAAGCCGCGCCGGTTGCGCAGGCCCGTCAGCGGGTCCTCCCGGGCGGCGTCGGCAAAGCGGGTCACGAGCGCGTCGAGCCGATCCTTCAGCAGCCTCACGAAAACCACCGCCACCACGAGCGTCCCCACAGTGAACGTCCACCTGGGGGCCGCCTCGCCGAAAGCGGTCAGCAACCCGGTCTGGCTGTACCCGGCCGCCAGGTCCGTTGCCAGCACCGCGGCGTAGGCGACCGAGATGAACAGGATGTGCAGCGCGGCCTGCGTGGGCGTGAAGAAGTACAGCGCGTAGAGTGCCACCCACAGATAGAGGAACGCGTAGGGGCTTGTCTCGGCGCCGGTGAAGTGGATCGTGCCGGTTACCAGCAGCGTGCCACCGACCGCGAAGCCGTGAAAGCTCCAGCCCGGGAGGCGATCGCCGCCGGCCAGCATCACGGCCCCCATCGCGGTCGACGCGACCGCCATCACTACCAATCCGCCCTCGTCCGCGGCAGCCGGCGAGTACGGCAGGGCGAGCCAGACGACCGTCAGGAGTGCACCGGCCAGGCACAGGTACGCGCCGCTCAGGACCATCAACGCGCGCTGCGATGCGACATCCTCGACCGTGGCGACGGCGCCGTCCGTCTGAAGACGGGCGATGAACCGCCTGGTTCCGGGAAGCCGTACGAAGGAACCGCTCATCCCACCCTTGAATCGGCGTCCGGTGCCGTTCATGTTAGTCGGGCGCGCCGGCCCTGGACGCGCCGTGACATGCCGGCAGGGGCGCAGGCGGTGCCTACACTTCGACGGCCATGAGAAGGATCGTGATCCTCGGCTCGACCGGGTCGATCGGCGTACAGGCGCTCGACGTGGTGGCCCGGAGCGACGACCTCGAGGTCGCCGGCCTGGCCGCCGCCGGCCGCTGGGAGCGCCTGCTCGCCCAGGCGGAGGAGTTCGGCGTGGAGCGGATCAGCCTGTCGGACGAGGCGGCGGCCGCAGAGGCCGCAGAGGCGTGGGGAAGGGGAGATGTCCTTGCCGGCCCCGAGGGCCTCGTCCGGCTGGTGGCCGAATCGGGCGCCGACCTCGTCCTGAACGGGCTGGTTGGGTCCGCGGGGCTCGGCCCCACGGTCGCAGCGCTCGGCGAGGGCATCGACCTCGCGCTCGCCAACAAGGAGAGCCTCGTGGTCGGAGGCGAGCTCGTGATGCAGCTGGCGGAAGCGACGGGTGCGCGCGTGATCCCGGTCGACTCGGAGCATTCGGCGCTCTTCCAGCTGCTGCGAAAGGAGCCGCCGGGGACGGTCGAGCGGCTCGTCGTGACGGCGTCCGGAGGCCCGTTCCGGGGGCTCACGCGGGACGAGCTGGCCGGGGTCAGCCCGCAGGACGCGCTCGCCCACCCGACGTGGGACATGGGCGGCAAGATCACGATCGACTCCGCCACGCTGATGAACAAGGGCCTCGAGGTGATCGAGGCGCACCACCTGTTCGGCATCCCGTACGAGCGGATCTCCGTGGTCGTCCACCGCGAGTCGATCGTGCACGCGGTCGTGGAGCTGAACGACGGCGCCTCGCTCGCGCACATGGGCAACCCCGACATGCGCGTCCCGATCTCCTTTGCGCTGCACTACCCCGAGCGCGCCGATGTGCCGGTCGAGCGCCTCGACCTGGCGCGCGTGGGGACGTTGAGCTTCGAGCCGCCCGACCTGGAGACGTTCCCGTGCCTTGCGCTCGCACGAGCTGCGGCGATCGCCGGCGGGACCGCGCCGTGCGTCCTGAACGCGGCCAACGAGGTTGCGGTGCACGCATTCCTCAACGGTCGCCTGCGCTTCCTCGACATCCACCCGGTGATCGAGGGTGCCCTGGAGGAGCGTGGAGCCGTGGCCGTGCTCAGCTTCGACGACCTCTACGAGGCGGATGCGGAGGCGCGCGCCGCCGCTGCGTCACTGGTCGACCGGTTCGCGGTGCGGGCTTGAACTGGAGCTGGTTCCTCGCGTTCGCGGGCTTCGCGGTGCTGATCATCCTGCACGAGTTCGGCCACTTCGTGGCGGCCAAGGCGTCCGCCATGCGGGTCGAGCGGTTCGGTCTCTTCTTTCCGCCCTTCATCGTGAAGAAGCGCGTCGGCGAGACCGAGTACGGGATCGGCGCGATCCCGCTGGGCGGCTTCGTGAAGATCACGGGGATGAACCCGGAGGAGGAGCTGCCTCCGGACATCGCGCCGCGGGCCTACTACCACCAGCCCGTCTGGAAGCGGATCGTGGTGATCGCGGCCGGCCCGTTCGTGAACCTCGTGATCGCGTTTCTGATCCTCTTCGGGCTCGCGTTCGGAGCCTCGGAGCTCACGTCCCGCGTGGCCGAGACGGCTCCCGGATCGCCCGCCGAGCGGGTCCTGAGGCCCGGCGACCGGATCATCTCCGTGGACGGAGTGCGGGGCGACCAGGCCGACCTCGCACGCCAGATCTCGAAGCACCGCTGCTCCGGCGAGCCGCGGCCCGGCTGCCTGGCGCGCACTCCCGCGGTGGTGGACGTGGGGCGGGACGGGCGGGTCCTTACGATCCGCGTGCGGCCCCGCTACGACACCGACCAGGCCCGCACCCTGATCGGGTTCACGTTCGCCACGCGGCCGCTGGACCCCGGCGTGGGGAAGGCGGCGGACACCGCGGTGGACCTGATGTGGACGGTCACGACCGGCACCGTCGAGGCGATCGCGCGCATCTTCGACCCCGAGCAGCGAGAGC
>JBOGZM010000231.1:0-3765 GCA_050697255.1 Solirubrobacterales bacterium | reverse complement strand
AACGGCAGCTCGCGACGTGCCTCGCGCCACACGGGCACCGCGGTGTTGGCGAGCAGCGCGGCCGTGTACGTCGTCATCGGCGGGCCCGTGATCCCGGCCGCGAGCCGCGCCGGCATGCTCGCCCGTTCGAACAGGCCGAGGACCTTCCACGCCGCCGCCAGGCCGTTGCTCGCGCCCGCCACGGCGAGCAGCCAGGAACCGACGCTCATCGGCGACGTCGGCCTGAACACCCGCATCATGTTCAGGAAGCGCTCGGGCCGCCCGAGGTCGGAGATCAGCAGCATCGGGCTCACGGTCCCGGCGCCCATCGCGATCACGCGCGCGCTCCACGCAAGCCGCTCGTTGCCGCGCCACTCGGCGGCCAGCGCGAGGGTCGCCGCGCCCCCCGTCAGCCCGCCGGTGAAGAAGTACCAGGGCACCTCGGGCGTCCACACGGGCGGCTTGACCACCGGGCGGCCGTAGTATGAGCGCGGCTCGGCCCGCGGCACCACCACGGCGTCCCGCGCCGCGCTCACCGCCGCTCTCCCGCGAACGAGACAAGCACCGAGGCCGCCAGCGCGCCCGCGGCAAGCCCGGCCGCCTTCCAGACCGCGCCCAGCCGCCGGGTCGGGACCTCCGGGTCGGGCGGCAGTCCGTACGCCTCCGGCTCGTCCAGCAGCAAAAAGAACGCGCCCGCTCCACCCACGCCGTCACCGGGGTCGGCCCCGTACAGCCGCGCTCCAGCGTCCCCGCGGGAGTGCAGCTCGCGGACGCGCACCTGCGCGCGTTCGCGCAGCTCCTCGAGCGGCCCGAACTGGATTGAGTCGGTCGGGCACGCCTTTGCGCAGGCGGGCTCGAGCCCGTCCTTGAGCCGGTCGTAACACATCGTGCACTTGAAGGCGCGCCCGTCGCGCTCGCGGCGGTCGATCACGCCGAACGGGCAGGCGACGACGCAGTAGCCACAGCCGTTGCACACGTCCTCCTGGATCACGACGGTGCCGAACTCGGTGCGGAAGATCGCCCCGGTGGGGCACGCGTCGAGGCACGCCGCCTCGGTGCAGTGCTTGCAGACGTCCGAGCTCATCAGCCACCGCAGCCCGTCGTCAACCAGCCGGTGCTGCTCTATGAACGCCACGTGGCGCCAGCGATCCGCGCCCAGGGCGGCCGAGTTGTCGTAGGACTCCCCGGTGAGGCCGAGCAGGTCGTCGGGCACGCCGTTCCACTCCTTGCAGGCGACCTCGCACGCCTTGCACCCGATGCAGACGCTCGTATCCGTGAAGAACCCGACGCGCGGCTGCTGTTCGCCGCCGTAACCGAGCGCGGTCATCTGGCCGCTCCGCGCGGCCTGCGCCCCGGCCGCACGTCGCAGGTCGCGGCCTTCACCTCCTGGATGTGGACGTTCGGGTCCAGGACGAGGGGAAACAGGTCGTTGGCGCTGTCGCCGGTCGAGATGCCGCGCTGCCCCCAGTGATAGGGCAGACCGACCTGGTGCAGCCGGCGTCCGCCGACCTCCAGCGGCACGATCCGGTCGGTGACCAGCACACGGGCCTCGATCGCGGCGCGGGAGGTCACGATCGTCGCCCAGCCACCGTGCTCGAGGCCCCGCTCGGCGGCCAGGGCGGGACTCACCTCGCAGAACATCTCCGGCTGCAGCTCGGCCAGGTAGGGCAGGGTGCGCGACATCGCCCCGGCCGTGTGGTGCTCGGTGAGGCGGTACGTGGTGACGACGTACGGAAAGGCATCACGGTCGTTGTCCGGGTTGTCCGCCCGGGGGAAACGCTGCCGCGCGGGGTTGACTCCGTGGCCGTAGAGCGTGTTCTCCACCGGCGACTCGTGGGGCTCGTAATGCGTGGGCAGGGGGCCGTCCACCACGCCGCGCGGCGCGAACAGCCAGCCGCGGCCGTCGGACTGCATCACGAACGGGGCGTCGCCCGGCAGCGCGTCCTCGGCGCGGGCGCCCGCGGGCGGCCGGTACCCGGGCTCCATGTCGGTCTTGAAGTCCGGCACGTCCAGGCCCGTCCAGCGACCCTGCGCGGCGTCCCACCACACGTAGCGCTTGCGCTCCGACCATGGGCGACCGTCCGGGTCGGCCGAGGCACGGTTGTAGAGCATGCGCCGGTTGAGCGGCCAGGCCCAGCCCCATTCAGGCGCCACCGGCGTCTGGTCCTGTCCCGATCGCCGGCGGGCGGTCTGGTTCGTGCCGCCGGCGAAGCATCCACAGTAGATCCAGCAGCCACAGGCGGTCGAGCCGTCGGCGGCCAGCTCGGTGTAGCCGGACAGCGGCGCGCCATCGGGGCCGAACCCGTTGACCTCTCGCAGGACGGCCTCGGCGGACGGCTCCTCGTGGGGCTCCTCGACCGGGTAGTCCCAGGTCAGCTCCTGCACCGGCCGGTCGCGCTCCTCCGTCGACCCGGCGAGCTGCTCGCGGATGCGGCGTCCCAGGTGGTACATGAACCACAGGTCCGAGCGGCGGTCGCCCTCAGGCTCGACGGCCCTGTGGTGCCACTGGAGCAGGCGCTGCGTGTTGGTGAACGAGCCGTCCTTCTCGGTGTGCGCGGCCGCGGGCAGGAGGAACACCTCGGTCGCGATGTCCTCCGTGCGCAGCTCGCCAGACTCGATCTCGGGGGAGTCGCGCCAGAACGACGCGCTCTCGATCTCCTGGAGGTCGCGCACGACCAGCCAGTCGAGCTGTGCCATCGCGAGCCGGTGGAGTTTCGCGTGCGCGGAGCCGACCGCCGGGTTCTCGCCCAGCAGGAAGAACCCCTTCACCTTCCCGTCGCGCATGTCGAGCATCGTGGGGTACGTGGAGTGGTCGCCGTTGATGCGCGGCAGCCACCCGAAGCGAAAGTCGTTCTCCTCCGTCGCCGCGTCGCCCCACCAGGCCTTCAGCAGGCTGACCACATATGCGGGGGCGCGGCCCCAGTACCCCGTTTCGGGCGTGTTCGCCGCGACGTAGTCGGCCAGGGTCGCGGTCTCCCGCGGGTAGGGCATCGGGAGGTACCCAGGCAGGATGTTGTAGAGCGTCGGGATGTCCGTCGAGCCCTGGATCGACGCGTGCCCGCGCAAAGCCATGATGCCTCCGCCAGGGCGGCCGATGTTGCCGAGGAGCAGCTGCAGGATCGCCGCTGTGCGGATGTACTGCACGCCGACGGTGTGCTGGGTCCAGCCCACCGAGTACACGAACGCGGACGTGCGCTCGCGGCCCGAGTTCGAGCACAGCGCGTCCGCCACCTCGAGGAAGTGCTCGCGCGGCACCCCGCACACCTGCTCGACGACCTCGGGGGTGTAGCGCGAGAAATGCCGGCGCAGGATCTGGAATACGCAGCGCGGGTGCTGGAGCGTCGGATCGGTGGCCGGCGGCCCGCCGCCATCCCCGCCGTGCGCGCCGTGGGCCTGCTCTCCCGTTGGCGTGGCCTCGCGGTTGGGGGAGGCGGGGGAGCCCCCCATGTACCTCCAGGAGGACGGGTCGTAGCCGCCTCGCTCTTCGTCCCACCCCGAGAACAGCCCGTCGAGGTCCTCCGTGTCGCGGAACTCCTCGCCGATGATGGTCGCCGCGTTCGTGTACGCCTTCACGTACTCCTCGAACCACAGTCCGTTCTCGATCACATGGCGCACGAGCGCGCCCAGGAACGCGATGTCACTCCCGGCCCGGATCGGCACGTGCAGGTCGGCCAGTGCGCTGGTGCGCGTGAAGCGCGGGTCGACGTGGAAGATCTTGGCGCCGCGCAGCTGGGCCTCGACGACCCACTGGAACCCGACCGGGTGCGCCTCCGCCATGTTCCCGCC
>JBOGZM010000230.1:0-4617 GCA_050697255.1 Solirubrobacterales bacterium | reverse complement strand
CAGCGTTGGGCGACGAGGGCGAGAGGTGATTGGATTGCGCCATGACACGGGTCGCGCTCGTCACCGGCGGGAGCAGGGGCATCGGCCGCGCGATCGCCGAGGCGCTGGCGCTCGGCGGCTGCGCGGTGGCGGTCGGAGACGTGCGGGAGGCCGAGCCGGTGGGCGAGGGCGGTGTCGCGGTGGCGCTCGACGTGACCGATTCGGGGTCGGTGGCGCGGGCTGTTGAGCAGGTGACGGGCGCGCTGGGCCCGATCGACGTGCTCGTGAGCAACGCCGGCTGGGACGAGTTCCGCCCCTTCCTCGAGACCGACGAGGAGTTCTGGGACCGCGTGATCGAGATCAACCTCAAGGGGTGCTTGCGGATGACGCACGCGGTGGTGCCCGGGATGGTGGAACGCGGGCACGGGCGCGTGGTGAACATCGCCTCCGACGCCGGCCGCGTCGGGTCGTCGCTGGAGGCGGTGTACTCGGGCGCGAAGGGCGGCGTGATCGCGTTCACGAAGACGATCGCGCGCGAGGTCGCGCGGCGCGGCGTGACCGCCAATGCGGTCTGCCCCGGCCCGACCGAGACGCCCCTGCTGAAGGAGATGACCGGCGCCGACGAGCACGGCGCGAAGGCGATCGAGGCGATGAAGCGCGCGGTCCCGATGAAGCGCCTCGGCACGCCGGAGGAGGTGGCCGCCGCGGTCGCGTTCCTGTGCTCCGAGGAGGCGAGCTTCATCACCGGCCAGACGCTGAGCGTCAGCGGCGGCCTCACGATGGCATGAGCAGGAAGGACGGGGCCCATGCAGGTGATCGAGAAAAAGGCGCACTCCCGAGCGGACCGCGAGGCGGTCTGGCAGGTGGTGGCGGACGCGCCCGGATGGTCACGCTGGGGCGCGTGGCGCGCGTCGGAGCTGGAGCGCGAGGGCGAGCCGCCCCCGGGTGGAGTGGGCGCGATCAAGGTGCTGACCAGCGAGACGCGCCGGCCGGTGGTCTCGCGGGAGGAGGTGACGGTCTACGAGCCTCCGTCGCGGTTCGGCTACAGGCTGCTGTCGGGTCTCCCGCTGCGCGGGTACGAGGCGTCGATCACGCTCGCTGAGGCGCCCGGCGGGGGCACGGACATCACCTGGCGCTCGCAGTTCGATCCGAGGATCCCGCTCACCGGCGGCCTGTTCCGCCGCGCCCTGGGGCGCTTCATCCGGGATGCGGCCGAGCGACTCGCGCGCGAGGCCGAGCGCTCGTAGGCTCCCCGGGCCAACCGAGCCGAAGGGAGCCCCCCATGGACGAGCTGACCGACGTCCTCTACGAGGTCGAGGACGGCCTCGCGACGATCACCATCAACCGCCCCGAGCGCATGAACGCCTTCCGGGCGCGCACGGTGGACGAGCTGATCCACTGCTTCAAGCGCGCGTGGGCGGACGGCGGGGTGGGCGTCGTGTGCCTGACCGGCGCCGGCGACCGCGCGTTCTGCACCGGCGGCGACCAGAAGCAGCGCGCCGAGACCGGCGACTACGGGCCCTCGGTGACGGGCCTGTTCGAGGTCGAGTACCTGCACCGGCTGATCCGCGAGATCCCGAAGCCGGTGATCGCGGCGGTGGACGGCTATGCGATCGGCGGCGGCCACGTGCTGCATCTGCTGTGTGACCTGTCGATCGCGGCCGGCACGGCGGTGTTCGGCCAGACCGGCCCGCGGGTGGGCTCCTTCGACGCCGGCTTCGGCACGGGGTATCTGGCACGGGTTGTGGGAGAGAAGCGGGCGCGGGAGATCTGGTTCCTGTGCCGGCAATACGACGCGGCGACGGCGGAGCGCTGGGGGCTGGTGAACGCCGTCGTGCCGGCGGGCGAGCTGACGGCCGAGGTGCGCCGGTGGGCGGACGAGATCCTCGCCCTGTCTCCGACCGCGCTGCGGTTCCTGAAGCAGTCGTTCAACGCCGACACCGAGCACCTGGCGGGACTCGGCCAGCTCGCGTTCACGGGGCTGGGGCAGTTCGTCGAATCCGAGGAGGCGCAGGAGGGCGTGCGCGCGTTCGCCGAGAAGCGGCCGCCCGACTTCGCGCGGTTCCGGGATGCCGTCGCACGCTAACCGGTGATGCGGCTGATGATCGCGCCCGCGATGCCGAGCGCGAAGCCGCTCAGCGGCAGGCCGGCGAACGTGCCGGTGCCGCCCACGACGCGGGCTCTGCCGTTGTCGCTGCGCAGGTTCACATCGAGCCTTATGGGGAGCTCCTGGGACCCGGCCCGGCCCGCCAGCGCGGTCAGGGCCGAGCGCAGCAGCGGCGGCAGCCCCGACAGCGCGAAGTCCCCCACCTCGGCCGCGGACGTGCTCCCCCGGTAGGCGAACGCGTACAGCTCCTCCCCCTTGCCCCGGGCAATCGTGACTCTTTCCGCGAAGAACGGGCCAATGTTGGAAAGACCGAGCCGCACGTCCACCTCGTCGAACCCGTCCAGCTCCTTGAACGACCCGCCCCGGAGGTCGGTGACCGGGATGTTGACCTCCCGGCCGCGCACCACGAGCTTGTCGCCGTCATCGAACAGCAGCCGGACCGCCGGCACGGCTTCGATGGTGACGTCAGCTGTGCCGCCGTCGCGGGTGAGCCGGTCCTCGACCTGGCTCTCTCCCATGCGGGGCAGGAGTATCTGGGTCGCGACCAGCGCTATCACCAGCACGGCCAGGATTGCGAGGATCAGGCGCACGCCGCGGACCTACGCGTAGCGCGCTTCGTCGGCGTAGCGCTGCTCGAGACCGACCAGCTCCCCGAAATCGTCGAACGAGAGCATGCGGTCGTACATGCCCGCGGTGGTCTCCTTCTCCTTCAGCTCCGTGAGCACCTCGGTGACCGCCTTCGCGGCTCCGTAAAGAGCCGCGAGCGGGCAGACGACCAGCTGGAAGCCGAGCTCCTTCAGCTCCCGGCGTGTGAGGTGTGGCGTGCGACCGCGCTCGATCATGTTCGCCACCAGCGGCGGCGGGAGCCGGCCCGCGATCTCGGCCAGCTCCTCCCGGGACTCCGGCGCCTCGACGAACAGCGCGTCGGCGCCCGCCTCCCTGTAGGCGAGGCACCGCTCGATCGCAGCGTCGAGGCCGAGCGGCTGGCGCGCGTCGGTGCGGGCCACGATGAACAGGTCGTGCTCGCCGCGCGCGTCGGCGGCGGCGCGGATCCGGGCCACGTGCTCCCCGGTCGAGACGACCTCCTTGCCGCGGAAGTGGCCGCACTTCTTCGGCCACACCTGGTCCTCGAGGAAGACACCCGCGGCACCCGCGTCCTGGAAGTCGCGCACGGTGCGCAGCACGTTCACCGGGCTGCCGTAGCCGGTGTCGGCATCGACGATCACGGGCGCGTCGCTGACCCGGGTGACCGCGCGGGCGGCCCCGGTCATCTCGGATTGGGTGAGGAAGCCGAAGTCCGGTTCGCCGAGGTGCGCGGCGGACACCGAGTACCCGGAGATGAAGACGATGTCGAAGCCGATGCGGGCGGCGATGCGGGCCGTGAGCGCGTCGTAGACGCCGGGCATCAGGAGAGTGTCCTGCGCGACGAGGTCGCGGATCTGCTGCGCGTTGGTCGACATCGCGAGGCCGACCTTAGCCCAGTCAGCCATGCGAGACCGCCGCCTCACGGGTTCCGGTCAAGGATCGAGTGGTGACCGACCCGCCGCCAGACTATGTGCGGTTCGCCGGGAACGATCTCCTCGCCGTACTGGAATGTGGCTCGCCCGTCGGGCGCCCATGACATCTCCCAGACGTCCGCCGTACTCTGCACCCGCTTGACCCTCAGGCGCGGGTGAAATGCCCTCTCTCTCAACCCCGCGATGAACAGCTGCACCGCTCGCTCGAAGGCCTCGGCGTCCTTCTTCGTGAGAGCCTTGTGATCGCGCAGGAACCTGGGAAGTGCCCCAAACGTTGGCACTACCTACGACGGCTTCCCTTCCTGGAGGTCGCGGTGCGACGGTTCCGCTCGAGAGCTGCGAGAAAAGCTTCTTCGCTCTTGTAGACCTTGCCCTTCCCAGCGGCATGCTCGGCCGAGGCTTCGAGCTCCCCTTCCTGCCAGCCGCGCTTCCAGAACCAAGCCTGGTCCGCGTCGATCATCTCCTTGGGGCGCATCACGATTCCCTCCTCCGACAGCTCGAACTCGAGCACGGTGCCTTCCTCGATCCCCGCGGCCTCGCGGATCTCGGTGGGAATGGTGACCTGTCCCTTCTTACGAACCTGGCTAAAAGACATCAGAAAGTCTGACAATCCTACTATCGAACTGAGTCGGCATGGCCCGGGCCCGGGTGATTAGCGTGGCGATCGGTGCTCCGGTTCGAGCCGCTCGGCGAGCGCGAGGGTATGGTCGTCGAGCTCCGTGGGTCGGTGGTCGGGGAGCTCATCGATGAGCGCCTGGGCGACGGCCTCGAAGGTGATGCCCGGGACCTCGTCGGCGATGGCCCCGACCGTGGTGGGATCCCAGTCGAGCTGGAGCGCCTCGTAGACCGGGATCAGGATGTCGCGCACCCGGTCCGCCTCCGCGACCACGATCACGCCTCCGATGTGCCAGGCGCCCTGGATCAGGCGCTGGCCGATGCCGACCAGCTTCGTCCGGCCGCGGGCGTTGATGCTGTACTCGCCCGGGCAGTACTCGCGGGGGATCTCACCGGTGC
>JBOGZM010000229.1:0-8095 GCA_050697255.1 Solirubrobacterales bacterium | reverse complement strand
GGCTCTAAGATTGGAGCACATACCTCACGGGGACGACAGGCTTCGACGTGGTCGATCCGTGGAGGAAGTTGCAAGCCGAGGTCCCCGGTTGGCCTCGTAAAACCACCGGGAAAACCATACGTGCGGACTCTCACGAGTACGCCCTCGCCGCTTAGTTCATAGCTAGGTAGCGGGAGTCGGTCCTCCCTCGGCCCGTGGGGAGGGGCACCGGCTTCAGAAACGGGCTCGCCCGAGGCGGTCCGTTCCCGCCGCCCCGGGGACTTTCAGGGAGCTGGCCTTCCGGACGTGCCCGTCGGCGCGGACGCCGGAAGGCGAGATTCAAGCGCCGACTAAGCTTGTAGAAGCTTCCTTTCACGCGATCGCGGACGCGGGTTCGATTCCCGCCGTCTCCACTACGGCCGGTGGGCGCGGAGTAGTGCGAATGCGCTGGCAAACCCGCAGCGGTCGACAACGCCCAAGCGCCGAGGCGGGCGCGCTGCTCGCCGGCAGGGAGTGAGCGCCTATGGCCAGAGTGGCGCCTGCGCCGCGCGGGGGTCGACCGCGTCCCAATCGCGACGAGGCGGCGCGAAGACGTCGATCGCCACTGCGCCCTCGGAGCCGGCCCGGCCGGAATGAGGCGTGTTCGAATCGATGCGCCACGTCTCGCCCGGGCCGAGCACTCGCTCCTCGTCTCCGACCCGAAGCGAGAGCGACCCACGCAGGACCATCCCCAGCTGCTCGTTCTCGTGGCTGTGCTCGGGGAGGTCGGCTTCCGGGGCGAGCTCGACCACGGCCAGCGTGATCCTCTCGCCGTGCACGGCACGCGCGAGGAGCCCGTCCCAGATTGCCTGAGGTCGGATCGCTGCAAGGTCGTCGAATGCGCTCATGGCTCCTGGCGCTCCTCGCGCCGCCCCTGGATCATCCGTCCCCCGATCACGTCGCCGACCACGGTCGTGAGCCAGATGATCAGGGTGGCCACCACGTACGTGGACGCCCCGCTGATCGTGATCCCGTCGACGACGATGTTGACGATCACCAGCGCGACAACCGTCGATCCGAGAGCGAGCAGCCCGGCCAGGGCGACGGACGGCTGTCGAATGAGCACGCGCAGGGCCAGGAACTGAACGACGATGTGGACTATCCAGAAGAGGGCGCTGGCAACGACGACGCCCGCGGTGTCAACGGAAAACCGGTCCAGGAACGCTGCCGAGAGGATGATCCCGAGCGCGATTGCGGCAAGCGATGTGCCGAGTCTGATGCCCCAGCGGGCCAGCACGCAGCGATCCTATACATCGGGATTGCCGATGCCGTGCGACATCGAGCCGACTCCGAAGTGTGACCAAGGTCGCACGAAATCGTGGCGGATAGGAAATACTGACCGCGCATGCTTCAGGAGGAGGTTGCTCACGCGCCCGCAGCCGCGCCCGCCGAGCCGGCGGCCATGCTGATGCCGCCCGGCCCTCCGCTCCCGCGCTTCGTGCAGACACTCGGCTTCATCTTCGCGCCCGCCCCGTTCCTGGACGCATGCCGCCGCCGCTACGGCGACGTGGTCACGATGGGCACGCTGTTCGACCCCAGGTTCGTGATGGTCTTCGACCCCGAGGTGGTGAAGCAGGTGTTCCGGGGGCCGCACGAGCAGCTGCGCGCAGGAGAGGCGAACGCGCCGCTCGGGCCGGTGCTAGGCGCTCGGTCCGTGCTGCTGCTCGACGGCGACGAGCACCTCCGGCACCGCCGCCTGATGCTGCCCTCGTTTCACGGTGAGCGCATGCGCGAGTACGAGCGCGTGATGACGGCGGCCGCCGACCGCGCGATCGACTCGTGGCCCGTGGGGGAGACGTTCAAGTTGCTCCCCTCGATGCAGTCGCTGACGCTCGACGTGATCATGCACGCCGTCTTCGGCGTCGAGGAAGGGCCGCGCCAGGAGGAGTTGAAGCGGCGGGTGCGCACGATGCTCGACCCGGTCGGGAGCCGCGCCGCGATCCTCCTGATGCTCGTCTCCGGCGGGCGCCTGGGCGTCACCGGCCGCATCGAGCGCTTCCAGCGCCAGCGGCGCGCGGTGGACGAGATGATCTTCGCCGAGATCGAACACCGGCGCGCCGCCGAGGACCTCGAGGGGCGCACCGACGTGCTGTCCATGCTGCTCCTCGCACGCGACGAGCAGGGCGGGGCGATGACGGACGCGGAGCTGCGCGACGAGCTGGTGACGCTGGTCGTAGCCGGCCACGAGACGACCGCCACCGGCCTTGCCTGGGCCTTCGAGCTGCTGCTGCGCAACCCGGCCGTGCTGGAGCGGGCGTGGGCCGCTGTCGCGGAGGGCGACACCGCATACCTGGACGCGGTCGTGAAGGAGACGTTGCGTCGGCGGACGGTCGTGCCGGGCGTGGGTCGCGTCGTGCGGGGGGAGCCGTTCAGGCTGAACGGCTACGTGATTCCGCCCGGCATCGAGATCAATCCCTCGATCGCCGGCATGCACCGCCGCGCCGACAGCTACCCGAACCCGGGGGAGTTCCGCCCGGAGCGCTTCCTCGGCGACGATCCGCCCGACACCTACACGTGGATTCCGTTCGGCGGCGGCACCCGCCGCTGCCTCGGCGCCAGCTTTGCCACGTTCGAGATGCGCGTGGTGATCGCCCGTGTTCTGGCGCGGGCACAGCTCGCGACGGTCGGACGTCCCGAGAGCGGCGTGCGCAAGGGCGTCACGATCGTGCCGCGCCGCGGCGTGCGGGTGGTTCAGGAGCGGGCGCCGGCCTCGGCCGACACGACGCTCTCACAGAACTGACGTAGCGCCTCCACGAACTCCGGTCTGATGCTGGGCGCCTGCGGGACCCGCAGCACGCGCGCGTCGGGGAACGCGGCCACGGCGTCGCGAAACCCCTCGTCGGTAAAGCTCAAGCAGCCCACGTGCTGTGCGAGCAGCAGTGGGCCGCCGTACTCCTTCAGCATCTCGCCGATCGGCTGGTGCTCGCGCCCGAGCGCCTCCCACGTGACCTCGACGAACTGGGTGTCGGGGAATCGGTCGAGCATCTCAGCGGCAACCTCGTCCGTGACCGAACCGCGGGTCATCTGCACGATGCCGTGGCGGATGAACTCACGGTGATCCTGGCGCAGCAGCTGGCCCATCGCGGCCCATATCTCACGGCTGACGGCCGGGCCCTCCCCGTCCATGTCGTAACTCAGCGACGCGTGGCCGAGCGCCATGCCCCGCACGGCGTCCGGCCGCTCGAGGGCAAGCCGTGTAGCGGCCGCGTTTCCCCATCCGTCGGAGGCGACGAAGAAGCGATCCCAGCCGCGGCGGTCCACCTCATCCATCCCCCGCCTGGCGAAGAGATCGTGAATGCTGCGATCCCCGCGCCGGATCGCGTCGATGTCCCCGTCTGCGATGGGCTCTGCCCCCACCCCGGGTGGGTCGTAGCTCGCGACCTCCGCCCACTCGGCCAGGTCCCGCCGGATGGTGCCCCACGCCAGCTCGGTGAACTCGGGTACGAGCAGGAGCCGCGGCCGGGCCATCGGAAGGCTACCCGCCGGGTTTCGTGACCATCAGGAAGACGGCCACCACGAGCAGGACGCCGACGATCGTGCCGACGACGCCCTCCATCATCGACTGCCGCCGGTACTCGGGCGACAGCTCGATCTCCCCGTCGCCCGCGTCGGCGATCTCCCGCTGGACCATCGGCCCGAGCCGCCGGTCGGCGGGGATGAAATACGCCCCCAGCAACCCACCGATCACGAGCACGATCGCGAGGCTGCCGCTGATCCAGAAGTCGCCCAGCTCCCAGTTCCCCTCCGCCACCTGGTAGAAGCCGGTCGCCAGCACGACGACCAGCGCGGGCGTCGCGAACCACTGGTTGATCGCGAGCTGCAGGCGGTGCACGTAGGGCAGGTGGCGCGGGCTCAACTTCAGCGCGACCGGGAACATGATCGACTCGGCGAACGTGGCGCCGAAGCCGACCATCACGGCCGTGATGTGGAGGAAGACGGAGAACTCGTACGAGGTGACCGCGAGCGGGAGCGTCACGGCCGCGAGGGTATCAGCGGTGTCTCCGCTTCCCCCTCATGGCTGCGCTGGCCGTGGCGCTGCGCCTCGGCGCGGGAGACCGGGGTCCGCCCCCAGCGGGCCCTGTTCGCGTAGTCGACCAGCTGCCCGAAGTAGGACTCGATCGGCGGCACCTCGATCCCGGCGGGCTCCAGGCGGTCGCGTGCGTGCGGGTTCTCGTACGACACCTCCATCGCGAAGTAGGGGAAGAACACTTTCGTGCGCTCGAGGCCCTGTCGCAGCCTGTTGCTCGTGCGCACGAGCACCGGGTACATGAGCCGTCTGAACAGGCCGGGAGGGATCACGACCGGCTCCCGCTGCCCGACGCTTCGCGCGGACAGCTCGATCAGCCGGCCGACGCTGGTTGCGCGCGGCCCCGCGACCAGGTGGTAGGTGGTGGTCCCGTCCACGCGGTCGCCCGCCAGCTCGAAGACCGCGTCCGCGACGTAGTCCACCGGCACCACGTCCACGGGCGCGGATCGGCGCGCCGGCACGGCCGGCAGCGACCCGCGCACGAACGCCTTCAGCGGGGAGTAGAGGACGTTGAACGCCGGAGTCCAGCCGGTCGTGCGCTCGCCCACGATGATGCTGGGACGGAAGATCTGGATCGAGAGCCGGCCATCCTGCGCTCGCACGAGCCGCTCGGCCTCGAACTTCGACTGCTCGTAGGGATTGCGGAAGCGCTGGCCGACGTCGAGCTGGTGCTCGCCGAACCCGCCCTTGTGGGTGCCGGCCACGTATGCGGTCGAGATGTAGGAAAAATGCTCGAGGCCACCGCGCCGCCGGCACAGCTCGGCAAGCTCGAGCATGCGGCGCGTTCCCTCGACGTTGATCTCGCGCGAACGGTCGAGCGACAGCGTGAACGACACCGAGGCAGCCGCGTGCACGATGTCGGTGACCTGCTCAGCGACGCTGTCCCGCGTTGCGCGGTCGAGTCCCAGGCCCGGTTGCTCGATGTCGGCCGGGAGCGCGACCAGCCGGTCCGCGTAGGCCTCCTCGTCTCCGAACAGGCACGCCATCGTGCCACGCAGGCGGGCCCTTGCCTCGGCCTCGTCGCGCGCGCGCACGGGCGCGAAGACGAGCCGGTCCGTGCGCTCCAGGTACCGCGCCAGGATCTCCATCCCCACGAACCCGGTCGCGCCGGTGAGCAGGACCGCGCCGTCCGTGCCGCTGCCGTTCGGATCCAGGCCTTGATTCATTCTGACCTCCACATATCTAGGAGCTGAGTGCGAGCAGCTCGTCCACGGACTCGTGGATCGCGCCGGCCAGCACGTCCGCATCGGTCAGGACCATGCAGTCTGCGTACACGCCGAAGCAGGCGCGGTCCCGAATCGTCGTGACGCCGATCGACATCGAATGCCCGTCCGCGATCGGCACCACCGGGTACGCCTCCTCCAGCTCGCATCCCAGCATGTACATCGGCTCGCTGGGCCCCGGGATGTTCGAGACCGTCATGTTGAAGACCATCGGGCTCGCGATCACGTGCGAGACCGCGTCGCGCACCGGCTGGGGGAGATAGCCCACGGCGTCGAGCGCCTCTCCGACCCAGTGGGGCTCGTCGTGCCGCTTCCGGCGTGTGGTCTCGAGGTTGATCGACCGCAGCCGCCGCACCGGGTCGGGCTCGTCGCAGGGCAGGTTCACGAACATGAACGAGACCCGGTTCCCCGACACGCCGTCCTGGTCCGGAATCCGGACGTTCACCGGCACCATCGCCTTCAGTGGCACGGGCATCTCGCCTCGCTCCTGGAACAGGCGCCGCACCGCGGCCGCGGCCACCGCGAGCACCACGTCGTTGACGGTCGTGTCGAACCTGGTCCCGATTACCTTCAGGTCCGAGAGCGTCAGTCGCGTTCCGGCCAGGTGCCTGAAGGGGGAGAGGGGCGCGTTCACCGGGTGCACGGGCCGGGCGGGGCGCAGCATCCCCAGCCCGGCGCGCGCCGCACGCGCTCCGTTCTCGGCCAAGCGCAGGGCATAGGCGGGGGAGCGCAGGGCGCGGGCCGGGAGCCTCAGCAGTCCGAGGTCGGCGCGGACCTGATCGAGCACCCCGCGCGAGAGCCGCGTCAGCACGTCGGGCTCTGGGGCCGGATGCCAGCCGTCTTCTTCCGCAGGCATCGGCTCCGGCGTGGGGTCGAGCAGCAGCGCGGCGAGCTCCACGGCGGCGATGCCGTCGACCATGCAGTGATGGGCCTTCCCCACGACGCCGATCCGCCCGTCCTCCAGCTCGTCGGCGACGCACAGCTGCCAGAGCGGGCGGTCCCGGCGCAGCTGCCGAGACATGCAGTCGTCCACCACCTCGCTCAGGGTGGAGTAACCCGCGGGCACGATGTGTTGCTCCGCGTCGAACCTGTCGTCGTCGATCCACAGCGGGGCGTTCATGCGCAGCGGCGTCGGCGCCAGCCGCTGGCGGTAGCGCGCATCCCGGGACAGGCGGCCCCGGACATGCTCGAACAGCTCGCCGAAGTCCGGCCGAGGGCGGCCGGCCGGTGGGCTGAACGTCGCGGCCCAGCCGACGTGCATGTGGGCCGTCGGGCTCTCTACGGCGAGAAACGAGGCGTCAAGTGGCGACAGCCGGGTTGCTGACATGGCGACCCCCCGGTCGTGTGCGATTGACTGGGTATGGGACCGGCTCGGCTCGCCCCCGCTCCTCCCTCAGGAACCTGACGGACCGACTGCTGCATTCGATCACGTTTGCCGTGCCCAGAGGTGGAGAACGCCAAACGGGAATATCGGCTTACTACGCAAATTGCGGAGTCTTGTGAGATCCGCATCTCCTACCGTGGGCGGTTTCCACGCCGCGCTCGGCCGGGTCAACGAGACGGCGCCCTCCACGGCCCTGAACGTCGCGTACTTCGCCGAGAGCGTGTCCGTCTTCGCCATCGTGATGGGATTCGCCCTGCTGCTCACCGGGATCGGTCGTCGCGCACGCGCTCGCGCCCGTCGTAGCCGACCACGATCGCACCCGTGCCGGCGATGATCAGCACGACGCTGGCGACTATTCCTCCGTACTCGAAAGCCCTTCGCATCGTTCCCCTCCTCGTTCACTTCGACAAGACTCGCCGACGGCCGCCGCCGGCGAATCCGCCCTTGGCACGGGAACGGGCTCCGCAACTTCTCCGGACGTCTTTCAGCCGGCTCTTGCGGGACACCGCACTCGGATAGGGTCCGTTCCGGTGCCGGCCAAGCTGTACTCGCTCTCGTTGTCCCACCCGAGCCAGGCCGCCCGCCTGATGCTAGAGCACAAGGGCCTGGAGCACCGCGTGGTCGAGTTGCTGGCGGGCGTTCATCCCTTGCAGGTGCGCGCCGCGGGGTTCCGCGGCGGCACGGTGCCCGCGCTGAAGCTCGACGGGCGCCGAGTCCAGGGCTCGCTTCAGATCTCGCGGGCACTGGAGCAGCCGGACCCGCCGCTGTTCCCGGCCGAGCAGCGCGCCGCCGTGGAGCAGGCGGAGGCCTGGGGCGAGCGCGAGCTGCAGCCCGTTCCGCGGCGGCTGTTCCGCTGGGCCGTCTCACACGACCCCGAATTGCGTCGCTGGCTGGCCGGAGAGGTGCTGCGACTGCCCGCGCCGGGATTGATGGCGCTTGGATACGCGCCGCTGTCGCGCGCCTTCGCGCGCATGGCCGGCGCGAGCGACGCCCGGGTGCGGGCCGACATCGCCGAGCTGGCGCGCAACCTCGACCGTGTCGACGAGCTGATCGCGGCCAGGACGATCGGGGCCGACGAGCCGAACGCGGCAGATTTCCAGATCGCCACCACGGTGCGGGTGCTGATGGCGTTCGAGGATCTGCGCGACAGGGTGGAGGGGCGGCCGGCGGGCGACCTGGCGATGCGCGTGTTGCCGCGGTTCCCGGGCCCGATTCCGCGGGCCCTCCCGCAGGACTGGCTGTGAGCGTGCGCCGCGCCTTGAACGGCGCCGCGGCGGGCGCCGCCGCGGCCACGCTGTGGGCGCTTCAGCAGCCGCTCGACAAGCGCGTGTTCGGCTCGCGCTACGACGACGTCGAGCTGCTCGGCAGGATGGTCGTACGGGGACCAGGATGGCGGCCGGCCGGGTTTGCGCTCCATGCCGTGAACGGCGCGGCGTTCGGGGC
>JBOGZM010000228.1:0-3754 GCA_050697255.1 Solirubrobacterales bacterium | reverse complement strand
CCCGTACACCATCTTCGTCCTCAACTCGAACGCGAACGACTCGCTCGTCGCGCTGCTCGTGACGCTCGCGTTCCTGCTGCTGTCCTCTCCGCGGGCACGGGGCGTGGCGCTGGCGCTCGCCGCGGCGGCGAAGTTCGCGCCGCTCGCACTCGTGCCGCTGTGGGCCTCATACGATCGCCGCCGCGCACGCGACGCGCTGACCTTTGCGCTCGCGCTCGGTGCCGCAACCGTGGTGGTGTGGCTCCCCGTCGTGCCGGACGGGGGCGTGAGCGAGCTGTGGGACCGCACGGTCGGCTTCCAGCTCGGCCGCGACTCGCCGTTCAGCATCTGGGGCCTCGAGGACCTCGGCTGGGCCCAGGACATCGTGAAGGCGCTCGCGGTGGCACTGGCAGTTGCGATCGCGATTCATCCGCGGGTGAAGACGCCGCTCACCGTTGCCGCGCTGGGGGCCGCGGCGCTGGTCGCGCTCCAGCTCGCCCTGTCCCACTGGTTCTACCTGTACATCGTGTGGTGGCTGCCGCTCGCGCTGGTCGCCCTGCTCGCGGTCCGGGACGTCCGTCCCGCACACCGGTCAGCCGGCTAGCCGGCTGAGGGCACCAGTATCTGCTCGAAGCCCGCGGCCAGGCCGTCCTCGCGCACATCGATCACGCATCCCATCACCCACGGGTCCTCCTCGGCAGTCTCGAACCTGACCGGCATCTGGGTCACAAAGCGCTCGATGATCTGCTCCCGCTTCACGCCGATCACGCCTCCGCGCGCCCCCGTCATCCCGACGTCCGAGACGAATGCAGTGCCCTGCGGCAGCACTCGACCGTCGGCGGTCGGGACGTGCGTGTGCGTTCCCAGCACGGCCAGCACTCGACCGTCCAGGTGCCACCCCATCGCGACCTTCTCGCTCGTCGTCTCGGCGTGGAGGTCGACGATCACGACATCCGCCTGGTCGCGCAGCTTCGCGAGCACCCGGTCGACCACGTGGAACGGCGAGTAGGCGGCGTGCATGAAGACGTTGCCGCTCAGGTTCACGACCCCCCAGCGCGTGCCGTCCTTCTCGATCACGGTGTGCCCGCGGCCGGGGTTCGACTCGAGGTAATTCGCCGGGCGCACGATCCGGTCGGATTCGTCCATGAACGAATAGACGTCGCGATGGCGGTAGACGTGGTTGCCGGTCGTCAACACGTCGACGCCGATGTCGAGCAGCTTCAGGGCGGTGCGCTTCGTGATGCCGAGTCCGCCGGCGACGTTCTCACCGTTGGCGATCACGAGCGTGGGCTCGTAGCGGTCGATCAGCGAGGGGAGCGTCGTGGTGAGCGCCGCTCTGCCGGGCTCGCCGACGATGTCGCCGATGAAGAGCACCCGGCGCGGAGGCATGGTGGGCACGATATTCGGAGTGGATGCTTTGCTGCCGTGCCGGGTGCATCCGGTGGAGGCGCGGGTGCACCGGCGGGCGCCCGCTAACCTCGCGGCATGCAGATGCAGCCACCCGTGGTACTCGAGGCGGTGGGGCTGCGCAAGACCTACGGCACGCACGAGGCGCTGCGCGACGTGTCGATCGAGGCGCGCGCGGGTGAGCGTGTCGCGTGCATCGGGCCGAACGGCGCCGGCAAGACGACCCTGCTGACGATCCTCGCCGGCATCCAGGCGGCCGATGCCGGCACGGTCATGGGTGCGCCCGAGCGCGCCGGCTGGGTTCCGCAGGCGCTTGCGCTCTACTCGAAGCTGACCGTGGCCGAGAACCTGCGCCTGTTCGCCCGCCTGGAGCGGGTCGGCGACGTCGAGGCGACGGTCGAGCGCATGCTGGAGCACGCCGGCCTGCGGGACCGCGCCGACGAGCGGGTGGAGCACCTGTCGGGCGGCAACCGTCAGCGCGTGAACGTCGCGATCGGGTTGCTGGCCGACCCGCCCGTGCTGCTCATGGACGAGCCCAGCTCGGCACTCGACCCGCGTCAGCGAGAGCGGCTCTGGGAGCACATCGACGGGCTTGCCGGAGCCGGGACGACCGTGGTCTACGCGACGCACACCCTGTCCGAGGCGGAGCGATATGCGGATCGGGTCCTCGTCCTGGCCGACGGCGAGCGGCTCTTCTGGGGCGCACCCGCAGAGCTCGCCCGCGAGATCGGCGAGGGCGGGGACCTCGAATCATCGTTCGTCGCCTTCCTGCGCCAGAGGGGCCACTAGCCTCGGGGGCGGCTGCGCTTGCGCACCCTGCTCGCAAAGGACCTGCGCATCCTCGCGCGCTCGCCGCTGCTGGTGGCGTTGCTGGTGGTCTACCCGCTGCTGGTCGCCGCGCTGATCGGGCTGTCGCTCAGCCGTGGGCCCGACAAGCCCCGGATCGCATTCGTGAACGAGGTCCCGGCGGGCCAGGAGTTCTCGATCGGGGACCAGAACTTCGACTTCTCGTTCACCGAGCGCCGGTTGCGCGAGCACGCGGAGCCGGTCGAGGCGCCCTCGCGCGCGGCGGCCGAGCGCATGGTCCGCGACGGCGACGTCCTGGCGGCCCTGATCGTGCCCTCCGACACCGTCCAGAAGCTGGATTCGACGCTCGAGTCTCCCGAGCTGGAGGTGCTGGTGAACGCGCGGGACCCGGTGAAGGCGCGGCTCGTGGACGACGCGATCGAGGCGGCGGTCGCCGATGCGAACCGACGTCTGTCGCGCGCCCTGACACAAACGACGATCAAATACCTCGACCTGCTGCTGGACGGCGGAACCGTGAACGTGCTCGGGCGTGAGTTCACGGTGCTGGGGCTGCGCCGGATCGGCGACGCGATCGAGGCGGCGCGGGCGCGGTTGCCGCGCGGCTCCGAGGAGCGGCGGGGGCTCGATCAGGTCCTCACCTTCAACCGGCTCGCGCGCGAGAACTTCGGCCTCTCGAGCAGGGCACTGACCGCGATCAGCCAGCCGATCCGCGTCGACAAGCGGACGGTCGAGGGGGCTCGCGTGCCGCTCACGACGTTCGCAGCAGCGGTGGCCGTCGCGATCTCGCTGATGTTCGTGACGGTGCTGCTGGCGGCCGGCGCACTCGCTCTCGAACGCGAGCAGAACGCGTTCACGCGCCTGGTGCGGGGCCCCGTGTCGAGGGCAACGCTGCTGGCGGAGAAGGTCACCTTCGCCGCCGTCGGCTCGGTTCCGCTGACCCTGCTGATGCTGCTCACCGTCTCCGCATTCGTTCCCGTGGAGTGGGATCGGTTCCACCTCTGGCTGCTCGCCGTGGTGGCCGGCGCGGCGGCGTTCGCCGCGATGGGAACCCTGGTGGGAGCCGTGGCCAGGGAGGTCCAGACGGCGTCGCTGCTCGCGTTCACTCTGCTGCTGCCGGTGGCCTTCCTGGCGCTCGTGCCGGAGGGAGTCCTGAGCTCCGCGGCGTACGACGCGACCCGCGTCGTGTCGGCGCTGTTTCCGTTCGACCCCACGGTTGATGCCACCACGTCGGCGCTCTACGGAGATGGAGCCCTGATCGGGCCGGTCGCGCACCTGGCCGCCCTTGCGGTCGCATATGTGGGCGCCGCTCGCATCGCCATCTCACGGCTCGGGTAGGGCTGCCAACGGCCCCGGATATCCTGTGGGCGCATGTCCTTTCCGGCCACGCGGCTCAGACGGCTGCGACAGACCAGCGGCCTCCGGGGCCTTGTGCGCGAGACCGAGCTGTCGGTCGGTCACCTCGTGTACCCGTTGGTCGTCACGCATGGCAAGGATCGACGCGAGCCGGTCGAGTCGATGCCGGGTGTCGAGCGCCTGACGATCTCGCACCTCGAGTCCGAGG
>JBOGZM010000227.1:0-12914 GCA_050697255.1 Solirubrobacterales bacterium | reverse complement strand
GACCCGGAGGCCGATGACGCCGTGCGCAGCCTGCTCTCGAAGCCCCGCACCCCGCCGCTCTCGCAGGCACAGGCCGAGTGCCTTGCGATCGTCGCCTACCTCCAGCCGGTGGCGCGGCCCGAGATCGCGCGCATCCGTGGTGTCAACTCCGACTCTCCCGTCTCGACGCTCGAGGACCGCGGCCTGATCGAGGAGCGGGGCCGCACCCAGTTCGGAGCGATCCTGTACCGCACGACCGCGCTGTTCGAGAAGCTCTTCGGGCTCGAGTCCATGAAGGCGCTGCCCGGGATCCAGACCTTTGCCCCGAGCGCCGAGGACGAGCAGGCGCTGCGCGAGAAGCTGCTGCGCGCCGGCGAGCAGCGCGCCGGCTGAATTCACGCGGGCGCCCACTCAGGAGCCTGTAGGGTTGCGCTGTGCTTCAGCACTGGAACGTGATCCGGCCGCTGATGGAGGCGGTCGCTCCCGCGACGATTCTCGAGGTCGGAGTGGCGGCGGGGGGCACCACCGCCCGTCTGCTCGAGTACGCGGAACAGTCCGATGCCGTGGTGCACGGAATCGACCCGGTTCCGGCGGCGGCGGTCGACGAGTTGGTGGAACGCCATCCCGAACGATTCATCCTGCATCGGGGGAGGAGCCTCGACGTGCTGCCGATGCTGGGACCGGTCGACTGCGCACTGATCGACGGAGACCACAACTGGTACACGGTCGTCAACGAGCTGCGTCTCCTTGCCGCAGCGGCTGAGGAACGGCGCTTCCCGCTCGGCTTCATACATGACGTGGGCTGGCCTTACGGCCGCCGCGACACCTATTTCGAGCCGGACGCGATACCGGCGGAGTTTCGCCATCCGATCGCACGGGGAGGGATCCTGCCGGGGCGGCGGGTGCTTGCCGCTGACGGCCCGGGGCTGAACCCCGGCGGGTGCTACGCCGAGCAGCAGGGCACCGAGCGCAACGGTGTCCTGACCGGCGTCGAGGACTTCGTGCGGGAGAGCGAGATCGACTTCACGCTCAGCATCGTCGTTGGCTTCGCGGGCCTTGGCGTGCTCGTCAGCATGGACCGGCTCGAGGCCAACCCCGTGCTCGCCGAGCGACTCGCCTTTCTCGACTCGGCTGAGTTCCTGGCCGGGCAGTGCCGCCGGATCGAGCTGGCCCGGAACTGGGCCCGGGCCACGCGCCGAAAGCCGCGGGAGGTCAGCGCCCCGACGGCGGGCGCCGCATGAACCAGTTCGCCACGCCGAGCACGTCGGCCTGCTCGACCACCTCGTAGCCGAAGCGCTCGTAGAAGCGCACGTTGACCTCCTTGTCGGTCTCGAGCCAGCCGGTCAGCCGCCGAACGTCGAGGTCCTCGGCGTGAACGGCGAGCATCATGCTGCCCATCCCCAGGCCCTGGAGGTGGCGGTCCACCGCCACCGGCCCGAGGTGCTCGTGGCGCTCCTTCGGGTCTCGCTTCGCCCACGCCCCCACCCAGCGCAGGGACCTCAGCAGCGTGCGCGGGCCGCCCGCGGCCAGGACCGGGGCCAGGTGGAGCGATTGCATGGGAGTCAAACGGCACGCGCCCGGCGCCAGCCGGCCGCAGACGCCGACCAGCTCGCCGTCGCGGCGCGCGCACAGCGCGTGCTGCTGGTCCCATTGACGCCAGAGGGCGCTGAACATGCGCGCGAGCAGCCGCTCGCGCCGCTCCGGGTCAGGACCTAGTACCGCGACGTGGATCGGGTTGTCTCGCATCCCCCGGGCCAGCACACCGACCGCGGCCGGCACGTCGGTGGGGGTCAGGGGCGTCACCTCAACGCCTGCGGCGGCGGGCATGAAGCCTCCCGCGGTTACTTGCCGGCGACCGAGGAGACGTACTCCGCGACCGCCTCGGCCTCCTGCCCGGTGACGATGTTGGCCGGCATCGCGCCGGTGCCTGTCCCGCCGTTCTCGATCGCGTTCACGACACGGTCCTTGTCCGGCCCGAGCTGGTCGAGGTTCGGCCCGACCGTGCCGTTCGTGCCGGCGTCCGCGAGCGTGTGGCACGTCCCGCATGACTGGGTGAAGATCTGCTTGCCCTCGGCCAGGGCGCTTGCGCCGCCGCCACCGCCCTCGCCGCCACCGGGCTCGGCGGTTGCCTCCTCGCCCTGCTGATCGCCGCCGGAGGCCTCGCCCGAGGGAGCCGCCGCGGATGCGCCGCCGCCCTCGTCGGTCGTGTGGTCGTCGATCACCAGCGCCGGGATGCCGAGGCCGAAGGCGACCACGATGGCGCCGAAGACCAGCACGCCGGTGGGAGCGCGGCGCAGGACGATCGCGCCCACGAAGAGGGCCAGGCCGATCAGCGCAAGGGCGAGCAGTACGTCCAAGGCCGCGGCATTATGCCACGCGCCGGGGCGGCGACCGGCGGTCGCGGGGGAGTGTGGCTAGCCTGGGCCGGTGCGGCTTGCCAAGTTCCTTGCCCACGCCGGCGTTGCCTCGCGCCGGCACGCCGAGCGGCTCGTGACCGGCGGCCGTGTGCGCGTGGACGGCCGAGTGGTGACCGATCCCGCGCGGGACGTGGACGAGCGCCGTTGCGTCGAAGTCGACGGCGCGGCGGTCGTGCTCGAGCGGCTCGAGTACCACGTGGTGCACAAGCCGGCCGGAGTGGTGTCGACCGCGCACGATCCGGAGGGGCGCCCGAAGGTGACCGACATGGTGGACTCGGCGGCGCGCCTGTACCCGGTCGGGCGGCTCGACGTGGACAGCACCGGTCTCGTCTTCCTCACGAACGACGGCGAGCTGGCCAACCGCCTCATGCATCCCCGCTACGAGGTTCCGCGTACCTACCGCGCGCGGGTCGCGGGCACACCCTCGAAGCGGGCGTTGCAGGCGCTCCGCGCCGGGGTGGACCTCGATGACGGGCGTGCGCAACCGGCGGTTGTGAGCGTGGTCAGCCCCCCCAGCCCGGAGTCCGTGATCGAGATCACGATCCACGAGGGCCGGAACAGGATCGTGCGCCGCATGCTCGAGGCGGTCGGCCACTCCGTGCGGACGCTGGAGCGGATCGCCTTCGGGCCGCTGCAGCTCGGCCGGCTGCGGGTCGGCGACTCGCGCAAGGTGCGCCCGAACGAGCTGCGTGAGCTGCGGCGGGAGGCCGGCCTCGAGGGCGGCGCCGCGGCGAGTTGGCACAATCCGCGCCCGTGACGAGCTCACAGGACAGCCAGAGGCTCTTCGCGCTGCGCGGCGCGATCTCGGTCGACGACAACACCGAGCAGGCGATCGTGGCGGGAACGCGCGAGCTGGTGGAGGCGGTCATGGAGCGCAACGGCCTCGTGCCCGATCAGATGGTGAGCTGCCTGTTCAGCGCCACCACGGACCTCAACGCGCAGTTCCCCGCGGTCGCCGCCCGCGATCTGGGCCTGAGCCGCGTGCCGCTGCTGTGCACCCAGGAGATCGACGTGCCGGGCGCGCTCCCGCGCGTGATCAGGATGCTGCTGCACTACTACGCGCCGGTGGCCCACGCGCCCCAGCACGTGTACCTGCGCGAGGCGCGCGCCCTACGGGCTGATCTCGAAGCCGCGCAATAGTCCCCCCGATCCTGAGGCGGGTGGTATTCGTCGCGCCATGCGCTACGCGCACCGCCCACCTCGCTCGCGATGCGCCCTCGGTACCTTTTCTCGCGTGGGTTCCGTCACCTTCATAGAGCGTCTCGCGCGCATCCCGCACTACTCGGCGGGTGCCGACAGCGCCGCGGCCGCGGCCCAGGAAGCTGCGACGGTCGCGATGCTGGCGTCCAACGAGTCTCCGTTTCCGCCGGTCGAGGGGGTCGTCGAGGCCGTGCGCAGGGCTGCCGGCGAGGTCAACCGTTATCCCGACCCGGGCGCGCGGGCGCTGCGGCGGGCGCTGGCGGATCGCTACGACCACCCGCCGGCGGGGATCGCGGTCGGCAACGGCTCCTGCGAGATCCTGCTCGCAGCGGCCGAGGCGCTGCTCGAGCCGTGGAGCGAGATCGTCTACGCGTGGCCGTCGTTCTCCATGTACCCGCACCTGGCCGCGACGACGGATGCGCGTGACGTGACCGTGCCGCTCACGGACGGGTACGTGCACGACCTGGACGCGATGGCGGGCGCAGTGACGGAGCAGACCCGGCTGCTGATCGTCTGCAACCCGAACAACCCGACCGGCACCCACCTGCCGAGCGATGCTGTCGGCGAGTTGCTGGAGCGGGTGCCGCCGCACGTGCTGGTGATCCTGGACGAGGCGTACATCGAGTTCCAGACGGTGGAGGATCCCGACGCCTCGCTGGAGCTGCTGCGCCGCTTCGGCAACCTGGTGATCCTGCGCACGTTCTCCAAGGTCTACGGGCTCGCCGGCCTGCGGGTCGGCTTCGCGCTCGGCTCCGAGGAGTTCAAGGCCGCGGTGGACCGGGTGCGCCAGCCCTTCTCGGTCAATCACCTCGCGCAGACGGCGGCGACCGAGGCGCTGCGGCACCAGGACGACGTTGCGCGGCGCGTCGAGTGGAACGTGGTCGAGCGGCTCTGGATGGAGGAGGAGCTGGCCGATCTGGGCGTGGACGTGGCCGACAGCCAGGCCAACTTCTGCTGGGTCTCGCTTGCGGACCAGGACGAGCGCGAGGTCGTGACCGCGCTCTCGCGGGCCGGCATCGCTGTGCGCCCGGGGATGGGTCTGGGCGGCCCGGGTCACCTGCGGGTGACCTACGGCACCCGGGCCGAGAACGAGCGCTTCATCGAGGCCCTGCGCGCCGCGCTTCCGCAGCCCGGTTAGGGCACGAACGGCCGGTGCTCGCGGTCGGTTTCCTGCTGCGGTGCGGAGCAACTGAGATCCGCGCCGCGGCCCGGACCCGATCGACCATTTGGCGCTTTTCGCGCAACGTGGTACAAACTGTCGCCAATGGAGCGGGCGATCACGCCATCCGTCGCAATGCAGAGTCCCCTCGAGGGCCCGCGGCGGCCTGCCTCCTGGTCCTTCTTTTATTCCTGGCGATTTAGCTAGGCGTTCGACCGCCTGCGCGCGCAGCGCACCAGAGATCCCCAGGTCGAGCGCCGTTCCGGCAGCAGCACCCATCGTGGTGGCGCAGATCCACGTAACAGGACACCCGATTTCCAGGTAGAAAACCGAAGAGTTTCCGAGAAGGGACTGAGCTGATGATGATCGTCATGAAAGAGGAGGCCTCGCAGGAGCAGATCGACTCCGTCGTCAGGCGCGTGGAGTCGGTCGGCGCTCATGCACACGTCTCCGAGGGAGAGCTGCTCACGGTGATCGGCGCGATCGGGGACCGTGAGCGAATCGCGAACCTCGATCTGCAGGGTGCGGGCGGCGTCGACCGCGTCGTTCCGATCACCAAGCCGTACAAGCTCGCCTCGTCGCAGTTCAAGCACGGGGTGCCGACCGTCGTCGAGATCGACGGGCGAAGAATCGGAGGCGGCCACTTCTCGCTGATGGCCGGCCCGTGCACGGTCGAGAGCCGCGAGCAGCTGCTCTCGACTGCCGAGGCCGTCAAGCAGGGAGGGGCCTCGATGCTGCGCGGCGGCGCCTACAAGCCCCGGACGTCCCCGTACAGCTTCCAGGGTCTCGGCGGCGAGGGGCTGCGGCTGCTGCGGGAGGCCAAGGAGGAGACCGGCCTGCCGATCGTGACCGAGCTGATGGACCCGCGTGACGTCGAGCCGGTGCTCGAGGTCGCCGACGTGATCCAGGTCGGAGCGCGCAACATGCAGAACTACTCGTTGCTGGCGGAGATCGGCCGTTCCGGCCGGGCCGTGCTGATCAAGCGCGGGCTGGCGGCCACGCTGGAGGAGTTGCTGATGGCGGCGGAGTACGTCCTCAAGGAGGGCAACGAGGACGTGATCCTGTGCGAGCGCGGGATCCGCACGTTCGAGACCGCGACGCGCTTCACGCTCGACATCATGGCGATCCCCGTGCTGAAGCAGCTCTCGCACCTGCCGGTGGTCGTCGACCCGAGCCACGCGGCGGGCCGCCGTGACCTCGTGCTGCCGCTCTCGCTGGCGGCCGCCGCGGCGGGCGCCGACGGGATCATCGTAGAGGTGCACCACGATCCCGAGGCGGCCATCTGCGACGGCCCCCAGGCGGTGCCGGCGGACGACTTCGGAACGTACGTGGAGCAGGTGCAGCGGGTCGCGGCAACGGTCGGCAACGAGCTGTCGGCTCTGTAGGGACGACGGCGCCGTGAGCGCACCCTGACCCACATAGCGCTTCTCGGCGTGGGGCTGATCGGAGGCTCGATCGGCCTCGCGGCGCGGCGGCGACTCGAGGGCGCGACCGTGGTGGGATGGGACCCCGACCCGGCGGCGCTCGAGCGCGCCCTGGAGCGGGGCGCGATCGACGAGGGCTCGGGCTCCCTCGCCGAGGCGGTCGACGGGGCGGAGGTCTGTTTCGTCTGCGCGCCGGTGGGTCAGGTGGCTGGGACCGCACGAGCCGCGCTCGAGCGCGGCGGCGACTGCGTGGTGACCGATGTGGGATCGGTGAAGCTCGCGGTGCTGGAGGATCTTGCGGGTGCGGGGCTTCCGGACGCCGACCTGGAGCGCTTCGTGGGCGGTCATCCGCTGGCGGGGGCCGAGGCGTCCGGCGTCGAGCACGCGCGCCCGGAGCTGTTCGAAGGCGCGACCTGGTACCTCACGCCGACCGACCGCACGAGCGGCCTGCTCTACGAGCGGCTGTACAGGACCGTGGGCTCGCTTGGCGCGCGCCCCTCCGCGATCGGCGCGGGCGCCCACGACCGGCTGATGGCCACGGTCAGCCACCTGCCGCACGTGCTCGCCAACGTGCTCGTGGGCCAGGCGGCGCGTGAGTTGGTCGAGGAGTCGGAGGGCCTGCCCGCCACCGGGCCGAGCTTTCGCGACGCGACGCGCGTCGCGGGCGCGAACCCCGCGCTGTGGCGAGACATCTTCGTCTCCAACCGCGCGGCGATCGTGCGTGAGCTGGACGCCTACGCCGAGGCGCTCGACGCGGCGCGCGAACACCTGCGCGCGGGGAACCCGGGGGAGCTCGAGCGCTGGATCGAGGAAGCGCGTGCGGACCGCCAGCGCCTGCTGGAGGGCCAGCTCGCGGGCGGCCCGGTGAGCGAGCTGCGCGTGCCGGTGCCGAACCGGCCCGGGATCGTGGCGCAGATCGCGCTCGCGCTGAGTGAGGCCGGAATCAACATCGCCGACATGGCCCTATACCCTGCACCCGACATGCGCTCCGGAGCAATCGCACTTTGGGTTGCCGGGGAGGGGAGCGCCGAGCGGGCCGCGGAACTGATCGCGGAACTCGGGTATGCCGCTTCCCCGGTGGACAGCGGAGAGAAGTAGTTGCGCTTCGATCCGATCGATCGGCTCGCCGGCGATCTCGCGCCACCGCCCGACAAGTCGATTTCACATCGCGCGGCGATCGTCGGAGCGATGTCCGATGGCCCGGTCCGGGTGCGCGGATACCTGCGCTCGGCGGACACCTCGGCGACGCTCGAGGCGGTGGCGGCGCTGGGCGCGCGGCTGGTGGACGTCCAGCCACGCGGCGGCGGCCTGGACCTCGAGCTGGTGGGCGCCGGGCTGCGGGGCGCCGACCCGAGCGCGGCCGCGATCGACGTCGGGAACTCCGGGACGCTGATTCGCGTCCTGCCCGGGTGGCTTGCCGGTCAGCCGCGGGGGCGCTGGGTCCTTCACGGCGACGACAGCGTCGCCCGCCGGCCGGTGGACCGCGTCGTGCACCCGCTGCGACGAATGGGCGCAACCGTGGACTGCCGCGACGGGGGACTGCCGCCGATCGTCGTGGAGGGGTCGGACCTGCACGGAGTCGTGTACGAGCTGCCGGTGGCGAGCGCGCAGGTCAAGTCATCCGTGCTGCTCGCCGGCCTGCTGGCGGAGGGCGACACGACCGTCGTGGAGCCGCTGTCGACGCGCGACCACACCGAGATCATGCTGCGCACGGCCGGCGCGGGGGTGCATACGGAAGACGGGCGCGTGACGGTCGGCCCGCAGCGCGGGCTCGAGCTCGGAGAGGTCGACGTGCCGGGAGACTTCTCCTCGGCGGCGTTCTTCATCGTCGCGGCCACCCTGGTTCCCGGCTCGGAGCTGCGGCTCCGCGGGGTGGGGGTCAACCCCACCCGGACCGGCTTCCTGCGGGTGCTCGAGCGCATGGGGGGCGAGGTGGAGGTGGATCAGCAGGCTTCATCCGGCGGCGAGCCGGCGGCGCACATCGTGGTGCGGTCAGGACGGCTGCGCGGCACCGCGGTCGAGCCGGAGGAGGTGCCGCTGACGATCGACGAGCTGCCGCTCGTCGCGCTGCTGGGCGCGTTTGCCGAGGGAACGACGATCGTGCGCGGGGCGCAGGAGCTGAGGCGCAAGGAGTCCGATCGCGTGACAACCGTCGTCGACGGGCTGCGTGGCTTGGGGGCCCGCATCGAGGCGGCCCCGGACGGGTTCGTGGTCGCCGGCGGCGGCGAGCTGCAGGGCGGCACGATCGACGCCCGCGGCGACCATCGCATCGCCATGCTGGGCGCGGTGGCCGGGATGGTTTCGCGCGCGGGCGTCGAAGTGGAGGGCTTCGAGGCCGCCGCGGTGTCGTATCCCACCTTCGCTGACGATCTGCGCCGTCTCGTGTAGCGCCATGACCGCCGGAAGCGCGGCAGACCGCCGCAGATGGGAGGAGCAGCGACGGATCTATCGCCGCCGCCGGATGCTGGCGGTGGTCGTCGGCGTTGTGCTCCTCGTGCTGCTGGTGCGCGGCTGCTCCGCGCTGGTCGGAGGCGGAGGCGGCGAGGAGGCCAGCCAGGCCGCGGCCCCGCCCGAGCTGCCACGCGGCGGCCGGCTCGTCCTGCCACGGCATCGTGTGGTGGCCTACTACGGTGCGCCGCAGGATCCCGAGCTGGGCGTGCTCGGCGAGACCCCTCCCGAGGAGGCGGCGCGCAAGCTCGCCGATCACGTGGGGCAGTACGCGCGCCCGGGCCTGCCGGCGCTGCCGGCGCTCGAGCTGATCTCGACCCTCGCTCAGTCGGCGCCGGGGGACGACGGGATGCACCGGCTGCGCCAGAGCGACGCCACGATTCGCCGCCATCTGCGCGCCGCGCGCGCCATCAGGGGACTTCTGGTGCTCGACGTGCAGCCGGGGCAGGCGGACTTCTTCGAAGAGGTGCGGGCGCTGGAGCGGTACCTGACCCAGCCGGACGTCGGGCTCGCGCTCGACCCGGAGTGGAGCGTCCCCGAGGGCACCCAGCCGGGCAGCGTGATCGGCTCGATGGACGCGGAGGTGGTGAACGAGGTCTCGGCCTATCTGGCACGGCTCGTGCGCCTGCGCGATCTGCCCCAGAAGCTGCTGATCGTGCACCAGTTCACAGACGAGATGATCACGAACCGCGACCAGCTCGCGACCCGGTCGGGTGTCGCGCTGGTGTTGAACATGGACGGCTTCGGCACGGCGGAGCTGAAGGAGGGCGTCTATGACCGCCTCTCCCAGCCGACGCCGAGGGGACCCGACAGCCTCGGCGGCCCCTACAACGGCTTCAAGCTTTTCTTCCGCGAGGACACGGGACTGATGAGCTCCCGGGACGTGCTCAGCCTGCGTCCCGCGCCCGAGGTCGTCGTCTACGAGTAGCGCTCCGCCCGCCACGGCGCGTGAGACGGTGATCGCGCGGTCCCTCGCTCAGTGCCGCAGCGCGGCCGGCCCGCGGCGCACAGCCGAGGCTGCCCGGCGCAGCGGATGAGTCAGGAGTCGCGGCCGCGCGCCGAGGTGGCGGGCCCGCGTCTCCAGCAGCGAGACCAGCTCGGTCGTGGGGAGGAAGGGGTCGGCGAGCGTGACGTCGTCGCCGAGCCAGCGGGCGGCAACGATGCGTTCCTCGACCTCGGCCACGAGCGCCGTGCCCGCGGGCGCGACGCCTCCCTCCAGCTGAGCGAGGCGCTCCAGCGCGCCCCGGTCGTCCGGGGTGGTGCGGCGAATCGTCACGGAGTCGTAGTGCGGACGGGGTGCCTGCTCCCGCGCCGTGCGGAGGCGGCGGTAGCGCTCAGCGCGCGCCATGCGCTCGTCCATGATCTCGTAGGCCAGGTAAGCGTTCAGCGGGTGCATGGGGTGACGCCCTCCTGTGTAGCGGCCGGACTTCATAACTAGCGTAGAATGTACGATAGTTAACATAACTTGTCAAGGGATTTTGGTGGTTATGGCAGAGCGTGGCAACACCCCACAGCACTCCGTTGCGGCAGCCGCGGTCCGGGAGGAGGGCGCGCCGGGGCGTCTCGAGGCCGTGCGGAGGTTTGTCAACACGCGGGACGTGGAGGACGGCATCGAGGAGCTCGGGACGCCCGCGGCGGCGCGATCCTGGCTGCGCGAGCACGGCCTTCCCGACGTGCCCGCTGCGGACGCGAAGCAGCTCGAGCGACTGACCGCGCTGCGCGAGGCGCTCCGTCAGCTGTTGCTGGCCAACAACGGCCAGGCGCACGACCAGCGCGCGCTCGAGCGCCTGCGGGCAGAGGCGGCGGGCGTGCCCCTGCAGGTGCGCTTCGACGCGGAGGGTCAGTCGGCGCTGGTGCCCGCCGGCGCCGGCATCGACGCGGTCGTGGCGGAGCTGCTCGGGATCGTCCACGAAGCGATGGCGAACGGCACCTGGGCGCGACTCAAGGCCTGCCGCTCGGAAACCTGCGAGTGGGCGTTCTATGACCGCTCGCGCAACCGCTCCGGAACGTGGTGCTCGATGGCGGTTTGCGGAAACCGTGCGAAGGCGCGCTCCCACCGCCGCCGTCACCGCGCCCGGGAGAGCGCCCGGGAGAGCGGCTCGGAAGGCAACTGACCCCCATCTCCCCGCAGCACAGGGCCGTGGAGTCAGTCATCTGCCTCTACGCTTCCGGCGATGATCGTCGCCATCGACGGGCCCGCGGGCAGCGGCAAGAGCACGGTCGCGCGGGAGGTCGCGCGCCGGCTGGGCTTCACTTACCTCGACTCCGGCGCCATGTACCGCGCCGTCACGCTGTGCGCGCTCGACGAGGGCGCCGACCTGGACGACGGCCCCGCGCTCGGAGCGCTTGCGCGGGGCCTGGACATCGAGCTGCGCCGCAGGGACGACGACAACGTGCATGTGATCATGGACGGGAGGGACGTGAGCGAGCCGGTTCGCGAGCCGCGCGTGACGGGCGCCAGCTCCGCGGTCGCCGCGCACCCGGAGGTGCGCGCGGCCCTGCTCGCGAAGCAGCGCGCGCTGATGGCGTCTGGCAACTACGTGGTCGAGGGCCGCGACATCGGCACTGTCGTGGCCCCTGACGCACCGGTGAAGGCCTTCCTCACCGCCGACCCGGAGGAACGCGCGCGCCGCCGCGCGACCGAGCTCGAGCGCCGCGGCCTGAGCATCGACCGGCACGAGGTGCGGGCCGCGATCGAGCAGCGCGACACGCTCGACTCCACCCGCTCGGCGGCTCCGCTGCGCCGCGCGGACGACGCCGAGCTGATCGACACGACCGGCCTCGACGCCGGGCAGGTTGCGGACCGGATCGTCGCGCTCGTCGAACGCGCCCGATGAGGCGGGGTCTTCCGCGCGTGGCCGTGATCGGCTACCCGAACGTGGGCAAGTCGACGCTCGTGAACCGCCTCAGCGGCACGCGCGAGGCGGTGACGCACGCCGAGCCGGGAGTCACGCGCGACCGCAAGGAGGTGCCGGCAGAGTGGAACGGCGTGCCCTTCTCGCTCGTCGACACGGGTGGCCTGGACCTGTCCGAGCGGGAGTCGCTGCAGCGTCAGGTTCAGGATCAGGCCCGGATCGCGCTCCAGGACGCGACGGCTGCGCTGCTGGTGGTGGACGCGACCGCCGGGCTGCGTCCCGGGGACGTGGAGCTGGGAGATATCGTGCGGCGCTCGGGCGTGCCGGCGATCGTGGTCGCGAACAAGCTCGACCGCGGCGTCGACGCGCCCCTGGCGGCCGAGTTCCACGGGCTGGGCCTGGGCGAGCCCGAGCCGGTCTCGGCGGCGCACGGAACCGGGACCGGTGATCTGCTCGACCGGGTCGCGGCCGCCGTGCGCGAACATGCCGCACCGGAGGCGGAAGAGGACGAGGACACCGTCGGCATCGCCGTGATCGGCCGGCCGAACGTCGGCAAGTCGTCGCTCGTGAACGCCTTTCTGGGACAGGACCGGGTGATCGTGGACGAACGCGCAGGCACTACCCGGGATGCGATCGACACGCGGGTCGAGGTGGACGGGCGGCCCGTGGTGCTCGTGGACACCGCAGGGCTGCGCCGCCGGGCGAAGGTCGCCGGCACGGTGGACTGGTACGCGCAGCTCCGCTCCGAGCGCGCGGCTGAGCGGGCCGACGTCGCGCTCGTGGTGTGCGACGCCGGCGAGGGCGTGACGTCCGAGGACCTGCGCATCGCCGACCTCGCGATGCGCAACGGCTGCGCGACGATCGTGGTCCTGAACAAGTGGGACGTGACCCAGACGGACCTCGATGACGCCAAGGAGCGGGTGCGCAGGAAGCTGCGCCTGCGGCCGCGCGTCCTGACGGCCTCGGCGGTCACCGGCAGGAACGTGACGCGGGCGATCGTCGAGGCCGTGGCGCTCGCAGACCGCTCACGGGCCCGGGTCCCGACCGCGGACCTGAATCGCTTCGTGTCCGAGGTGCAGTCGGAGCGACAGCCCCCTGCCGTGCGCAACAAGCGGCTGCGGATCTACTACGCCACACAGGTCGAGGCGGGTCCACCGCGGTTCCGGGTCTTCGTGAACGACCGCCGCCTGGTCGTGCGCGACTACGGCTTCTTCGTCGAGAACCGCCTGCGCGCGCGCTACCGGCTCGAGGGCGTCCCGCTCGTGATCGACTTCGTGGACCGCGAGCGCCGCGGACAGCGGGCGGGCCGGGCGTGAGAGGGCTCGGCCGCCTGCTGAGGGCGCAGGCGACCTTCGACCGGATCGCGATTGCGGTCCTGGTGGTGGGCGCAGTCGTCCTGGTGGCCTCGCTTGCCGGCGGCAATGACGAGCCG
>JBOGZM010000226.1:0-3587 GCA_050697255.1 Solirubrobacterales bacterium | reverse complement strand
GCATCGGCTCCGGGCCCGCCACGTGGTAGGTGCCGCGTGCGCCGCGCAGAACCAGCTCGCGGATCACCTCCGCGGCGTTCGCGACCGCGGTGGGTGTCCCGACCTGGTCGCTGGGCGCGCGGAACTCTCGTCTCTCGCTGGCGGCGTTCCAGAGCTGGTGGACGAAGTTCTTGCCGGTCCGCTCGTGACCGTACAGGCAGGAGACGCGGGCGATCACGAAGTCGCACGCCGTCACCGAGGGCAGGAGGCGTTCGACCTGCTGCTTCTGGCGCCCGTACTCGTTCAGCGGCCCGGTGCGAGCCGTCTCGTCGTATGGTCCGTGAACGCCGTCGAAAACGTACTCGGACGACAGGAACACGAACGTCGCGCCGATTGCGGCGGCAGCGCGGGCCAGCGCGAGGGTGCCATGCACGTTGATCTCGCTGCTCCACTCCGGGTCGGTCTCGCACCGCTCGACGTTCGAGACCGCGGCCGCGCAGATCACCGCCCGCGGCTCATGCTCTGCGAGCAGCGCCCGCGCGGCGTCCTCGTCGCGTATGTCGAGGGTGGCCAGCTCTCCACCGCCATGGTGGAACCCCGTGCCGATCGTGGGCCCGGATTCGGCGAAGCTGCGGTACAGGTAGGCGCCCAGCAGGCCGGAGGCGCCCACCACGGCGACCGGGTGCCGCAGGGGTGCGGGAGCATGCGTCACGAGGCCGGGAACTATATTCAGGCGCCGCGGGCGCGCAGTGGTGCCGCGATCCGCAGGACCAGCTCCCAGTTGCCGGGCAGCCGCGCCCGCAGGAGCACCAGGAACACCGCTGCCCCCACGATCGTGGACGCGATGTCCCATCCGGGCCCGCCGAGCGCTGCGGCGATGATCCCCGGCGGGCCGAACGCGACGGCCGCCACGGCCGCCACGCGCGCCAGCTCGACCACGAGCAGCCGCAGCGGCCGTGCCAGCTCACGCCCGTAGACGATCGCCAGCGTCATCGCCAGCATCGCGACGGACGACACGGATGCGGCGGCTGCCAGCGACTCCAGGGTGTCGAACGCCGCTGCCGCTGCGGCGCTGGCCCCCAGGTGGACGGCGACGCCCGCGACCGACACCGACCCGACGGCCAGGTAACGGGAGGCGGCGAACGCCGCCAGCCCGGGCACCGGCACCGCGAGCGTGGCGACGACCATGCCGGACAGCGCGAGGAAGGTGCGCACCACGGTGTCGGCGTCTGCCGCGCTCAGCTCCGACCCGAGGATCAGCTCGACGATGTCGTCTCCGATCAGCGTCGTGGCGGCCATCATTGGCACGATCAGTGCCAGGCCGGCGCGGAACACAGCGAGGAGATGAGGGTCCAGCGACTCGGGCCGTCTGTCCCACGTCCGTGCGACCGGGGCGGCGAGCACGATTGCAGCCGGCCCGGCGACCGCGCCGATCAGCAGCGCGGCGGCGAAGAACGAATAGGAGTAGAGCGTCACCGCCCCCTCGCCGATCCGTGCCGCAAACCCAAGGGTTACGACGTATGTGAGCTGCAACGCCACGGAGCCGATCGACCCCGACAGGACCAGCGCCATCGCGCCCAGCGAACGAGGGGCCTCGCGCAGGCCGCTCCAGCGCGGGCGCCATCCGCGCCGCCCGAGCCGTGCCAGCATCAGCGCCGCCGTGACGAGCGACCCGCACACGAGTCCCAGTGACACGGCGTCGATGCCGAGCGGGTCCTGCAGCGCCAGCACGAAGACGATTGCGACCACGCCGCCGCACACGTACGCGGCGCCGGGCAGCGCGAAGTCCCCCAGCGCGCCCAGCGCGGCAGCCGCCAGCGCGGCCAGGATCTGCAACGCGCCTGCGCCCCACAGAATTGCCAACGCGGTGCGGGCCGCGTCGTGGGCGGGGCCGGCGCCCTCGCCGGTGAGCAGTTGGGCGAGCGGGTCGCCGAGGCCCAGGAGCACCACCCCGCTTCCCAGGAGGATCAACACCGACGCGCCGATCATGCGATCCACGTTGTCGAACAGCGATCCCCGCACGAGCCGCGCCACCGCCGACGCGCGCAGGCTCTGCGCAAGCGCGATGATCACCGCGTACACGCCGTACGCGGCGAAGAACCCGTCCGTGCCCGCGCTCTTGCCGAACAGCAGCAGCACGACGATCGCCAGCACGCCGCCCATGGCCATTGCGGCGATCGTCGACAGGGAGGTCACGAGCGCGCTGCCGGCGACGCGCGCGGGAGCCTCCTCGGCGGCCGGCGGCTGTGCGGGAGCGCTCACCGCACTTGAGCGTACGGGAAGGACGGGACCCCCTTCTATACTCCCGCCCTGCTCATGAGCGCCGGCGACACGACGGCAACCCGCGCGCCCGGCCAGCTCGACGACACCTCCGCTCCCCGCGCCCCAGACCGGCCTCCCACGGCCGGGACGGACGGCGCCCCGAAGCCGCGGCGGCGGGTGGTGGCGTTGCTGGCCGGGATCGACCCTGTGCTGGTCGCGATCTTCGTGGCCGGCTTCGCGCTGTCTGCCTGGTACACCCGGCAGGTCCCGCAGTGGGTGGTGATGAGCGACGAGCTTCAGTACTCGAAGCTCGCGCTCAACATCGCTGAGACACTGTCGCCGATCCCGGTCATCCGGGGCGAGTACACCGGGTCGCTGAGCCAGCTCTACCCGCTGCTGACGGCGCCGTTCTACGCGCTCTTCGACATGCCCGGGGCCTTCCGGGCCGTGCACGTCGCGAACGCGGCGATCATGGCCAGCACGTCGATCCCGGCGTACCTGCTGGCGCGTGACGTGACGGGCAGCCGGCGCGCCGCCTGGCTCGTGGCCGCTCTCTCGGTGGCGGTTCCGTGGATGGCGATGGGCACGATGGTGCTGACCGAGGTCGCCGCCTACCCGGCGTTCGCATGGGCGGTCCTGGGCATGCAGCGTGCGATCGACACGCCGGGCACAGGGCGCGACGCGCTCGCGCTCGCGGGACTCGGGCTCGCGTTCCTCGGTCGCACCCAGTTCCTCGTCCTGGCGATCGTGTTCCCGCTCGCGATCCTCGCGCACGAGGGGGGTTACGCCCTCACGGAGAGCGGCGCCGGCAAGCGCATGGCCGCGCTGCGGGCGGGGATATGGCGCGCGCTGGAGCGCCACCGCAACCTCGCCATCCTCTACGGGGTGGGGCTGCTGGCCGCGGTCCCCCTCGCGCTCGCCGGCGTGGTCGGGCGCGTGCTCGGGCGCTACGAGACCACGATCCACGAGGGCGCCCTGATCCCCGACGGCCTCGCGGGCTCGATGGCGCGCCACCTGGACTACATCGCGGTCGGGGTCGGTGTCCTGCCGTTCGTGCTCGCGGCGGCATGGGCGTTCGGCTCGCTCGTGCGGCCGACCGGCCGCCGCGGCCACGCGTTCGCGGTGCTGTCGTTGCTCGCGATCGCGGCGGTCACTTTCCAGGCCAGCTCGTTCAACCTGAACTTCGCGCTCGGCGGGCCGATCCAGGACCGTTACCTCTTCTACATCGTGCCGCTGCTGTTCGTGGGCATGGCAGCCTGCTTGCTCGACCCGAGACGGCGCTGGAAGTCAGTGCTCGCCGTGGGCGCGGCGTTTACGTGGATGGTGAGCCTGGCGTCGTTCGAGCC
>JBOGZM010000225.1:0-6817 GCA_050697255.1 Solirubrobacterales bacterium | reverse complement strand
GGCGAGGGCCGCGCCGGCCAGCCGGCTGCGACCTCCCGCAAGCGCTCCCACCGCCCCCGCCAGGCTCAGCATCGTGAGGGGTCCCCAGTACCCGCCGTGCGCCCGCTCGGTCTCGATTCGGGCGCGGGCCCCGTGTGCCCGCAACCGGCCCTCGACCCATTCGGCGGCCCGCCGCTCGCCCTCCGACGCCGAGGGCCTGTGGATCGACGACAGCTCGGCGACCTGCTCGCGCAGCCGCTCCGCCGGCGGTGCCGGTGGTGATCCCGCCAGCGCCGTGGTCATGGCCCCTTCAATCCGTAGCCGGCATAGAGCAGCGAGGTGTCCCGCGACTCCCGGAACCTGTTCCGCGCGCCGAACTCGCCAAAGGTCATGTCGCCCCGCGCCCGCCGGCGCATGTCGGCGAGCAGCGCGACCGGGTTGCGTGCCGGGCCGAGACCGACCACGTCGCGGCTCTTCAAGCCGGCCCGCTCCATGGCCGCGGCCAGCTCCCCGGGCTTGATGAACATGTCCCAGTCGTGGAGGTTCGGCTCCATCAGCGCCGTCGAACGCCACTCCTGCATCAGCTTGATCACGACGAGCCGGCTTCGGCGGGTGCGGTTCACCGTGTCGTACATGTAGACGCCGCCCGGCTTCAGGACACGCGAGGTCTCGGCGAGGACCCGGTCGAGGTCGTTCACGTGCTCGAGCACATCGCAGCAGTAGGCGATGTCGAAGGACTCGTCCGGGAACGGGAGCTCCTCGCCGGCGCCGACCGTGTACTTGATGTCGAGGCCCTCCTGCCCGGCGTGCGCGCGCGCCGCCGCGACAGACTCTGCCGACGGGTCGATGCCGGTCACGCGGCAGCCGAGCCGTGCGAACTCCTCCGCCAGCAGGCCGCCGCCGGAGCCGACGTCCAGTGCGGTCCTGTCACGTGGGTCGATCCCGAGCTCCTGGACCAGCATCCGGCGCATGTAGCCGAAGCGCGCCGGGTTGATGCTGGTGCGGAGCAGACTGAGCACTGAGTCCTCGGTCCACCAGGTGTCGGCGAGGCGGTCGTAGAGCTGGTTGTCGACAGGCATCTCGTTCTGGAGGCGGCCGTTAGGCCGACTCAGCAGCAGGAGGCGGGCGCAGCCCGCTCGATATTCCTGGGCTTGCGAGGTCGTGCGGCGCCGCAGCATAGACCACCTTGCCGAGCGTTTCCCCGATAACCTGCGCGCGTGGCCGACCCGCACGGGGACTGCATCTTTTGCGACGTGGTGGCCGGGGAGATCCCCGGGGAGGTGATCGACTCCGACGAGCGCACCATCACCGTGATGGACATCAATCCCGCGACGCGGGGGCACGCGGTCGTGATCACGCGCACGCACGCCGAGAGCCTGCTGGAGGTGGACGACGAGGACCTGCTCGCCGGGATGCGGACCGCCCGCAGAGTGGCCGAGCGCATGCGGGCGACGCTGCACCCGGACGGCTTCAACATCCTGCACAACATCGGTCGCGCAGCATGGCAGTCGATCTTTCACTTCCACGTGCACGTGATCCCGCGCTACGAGAACGACCCGCTGCAGCTGCCGTGGCTGCCGGAGCCCGCCGACCCTGCCGAGCTGGCCCGCGTGGCGGCCGAGATCAGGGGCGCCTGAGCAGCGGCCGCCATCAGTAACCTTTTCGCCGCATGTCCAAGGAAGAGAAGATCGAGATGGAGGGGGAGATCGTGGAGGCGCTGCCCAACACGATGTTCCGCGTAAAGCTCGACAACGACCACATGGTCCTCGGCCACATATCCGGCAAGATGCGTCGCCACTACATCCGCATCCTGCCGGGCGACCGCGTGAAGATCGAGCTGTCTCCCTACGACCTCGAGCGCGGCCGGATCACCTACCGGTACAAGTAGAACCGGCGGAAGAACGCGCTAGGCCGGTGTCTTCTCGGCCAGCGGCGGGACCGCGTCGACGTGCCGGCGCTCGGTCACCTGCTCGAGCAGGTCGGCGACGTCGAGCAGACGCTCGGGGTCGCGCCAGTGCGTGATCATGTGCAGCCCGGCGGGCAGGCCGGCTCGGGTCACCCCGACCGGAGCCGACAGCGCGGGCGCGCCGGTCAGGTTGGCGATTCCGCCCATCCTCACGTTCGCGTAGTCGGCCGGGACCGGGCCGGAAGGAAGGTGCACCGTCGTGTCGTCGATCGCGGGCGCCGGCGCTGCAACCGTGGGCCACACCAGCAGGTCCGCCTGGGTGGAGGCGTCTGCGAGCGAGCGACGTAGCAGCGCCCGGATCGCATCGGCGCGCACCAGGGCCTCGGCGGGAATCAGGGCCCGGTACTTCGAGAGCGCCCGCCCGATGGGCGACAGGTCCGGTTCGTGCTCCCTCGCCACCTGCGGCGGCACCGCTGCCGCGTCCTCGAGGGTGAGCCTCAGCACTGTCGCGATGCGGATGTGGTCGATGCCCTCGAGCTGCACTTCCGTGACGGTCATCCCCGCATCACGCAGTGCGTCAACGGCCGCCTGCGAGAGCTCCACGATCTCGGGGTCCACGTCGTCCCAGAAGCCGGGTACGACGCCGAGCCGCAGGCGTGCGCCACGCCGCCGTTCGAGTGGCCTGCCTACGAGCGCCTCCGCCAGCAGCCGGGCGTCGGCCGCATCCCGGGTCATCGGCCCGGGAGCGCTCATCGACGAGTACGCATGGGTGTACCCGGCGGACGGCACCAGGCCCCACGTGAGCTTCAGACCCGTCACTCCACAGTACGCGGCCGGATAGCGGATCGAGCCGCCACCGTCGGTGCCGACCGCCCCGGCCACCAGGCGAGCGGCCACGGCCGACGCCGAGCCCCCGGACGACCCTCCGGCGCAGCGCGCCGGATCCCACGGATTGCCACATGGCCCGTAGGCGGAGATGTGCCCGGTCGACCCCGCGCCGTGCTCGTGCATGTTCGTGACGCCCACCACGATCGCGCCGGCGTCGCGGAGGCGGCGATACACGGCGGACTCGCCCCGCCGGACACCGGTCAGGTTGCGCACGGAGCCGTCCCGCGGTGCCCGCCAGGGCAGCGCGAACATGTCCTTGACGGCGACCGGCACTCCGTGCAGCGGGCCCTCGGGCGCCTCGCTCAGCATCCGTGCGGACTCGTGCGCGAAGCGGTCGACGATGGAGTTCAGCTGGGAGTCGCGCGCTTCGATCCGAGACAGCGTCGCCTCCAGCAGCTCGGTGGCGTCGAGCTCCCCGGCGGCGATCGCGCGTGCCTGCTCGCTCAGCGAGAGGTCCTGGGGATGATCGCTGCGCGCTGGGCCCTGTGCGGAGCTCACCGGCTCACCGGCCCATGCCCTTTGGCGCTGGGCGGACGGGAGGGATCGAGGTCGTGCTCGACCGGCGCTGCGCTCAGGTCCGCCGACATCAGGGCTTCACGGTCGGGCCCGTAGACCGCGTCCGCGACTCGAATCACGGCCAGATCCGTCTCGTCGGGCTCCGAGCCCGCACGCGCCAGCGCGATGCGGACGAAGGTCGCGAACTGATCCTCCTCCACGGCACAACCCTACCGACTCGCCCCGGTTGGGAGGCCTGGCGCGGCCAGCATCGAAAACCGCTCCTGCGATGATCCGGCTCAGAGGGCGGAACTTGCATGCAGCTCGTGTGTTCGAGCGCATGATGCACTCCACCATCCTTCGCTTCGCACTCGTGGCGTGCGCGGTGCTCGCGTGCGCCGCCACCGCCCTCGCCGCCGTCCAGCCGGGCGTTTCGGCCAGCAAGTCGATCGTGCTCGGCAAGACGCCGGAGTATCCGGAGTCCGGATGTCCCGCCGCTGACGCGTGCGAGGTGGTCGCCCGCGTGACCGGCATTCAGATGGGGGCGTCCGGCGTGGAGCGCCCGTTCCGCTCCCCCGTGGATGGTCAGCTGGTGGCCTGGTGGCTGAGGCTGCCCACCATGCGACCGAACCAGATCAGCACCTTCAACTCGCTCTTCGGCGGCGAGCCCGCCGCGCGCGTGGCCGTCCTGCGGCGCGGCGTGCGCGGTCGCTTCCGGCTCGTGCGCCAGAGTGCCACACAGCCCCTGATATCCGACCTCGGCGCCAGCGCCAGGGGACGCGCGCGGTACCGGCTCGCGGAGCCCCTGCGCGTGAAGGAGGGCGACTACGTCGGCCTGACCGCGGTCACCTGGGTGCCGGCGTTCGCCGTCAACCTCGATGCCGCCGGCAACAAATGGCTCGCAAGCAGGCCGAAGCGCCGCTGTGCCACGCCGTCGAGCAGCAGGCCAAAGCGCTTCAAGCGGTACTACCGCCGCACCGACGCACACCTCAGGTCGAGCACTGCGCAGCACTACCGCTGCACCTACCAGACGGCTCGCCTGCTCTACTGGGCGCGGATCGTGCCCGACGCGCCCGCGGGCGCGTCCTAACAGGCGCCCGGGTTTTCCTGGCAGAACTGTTCGAACCGCTCGGCCGGGCTGCCGCTCGGTGGGGGGGTGTCGTTCTGCTCGCTGTCCTCGGGTGCCTGCGTTCCGCCGCTGCCGTCGCTGCCGGCGGGCGGCGCATCGGGGGCGGACGTGCCGCCGGAGTCGTTCGTCGTGGTGGTGTCCGTGTCCGTCCGCTCGCTGCGCGTACCGGACCCGAGGTCCGACGAGCCGGGAAGGGGGGCCAGCTCGGGGATGGACCGGCTGCGGTCGCCTCCGCCACCCTCATCGCCAGAACTGGCCACCACGACGCCCACGATCAGGCCGGTTAGGACCGCCGCAATGCCCAGCACGACCAGGCGGCGCATGACGCCTCAGGGGTTGCGCTCGAACGCGGGCAGGCGCCTGCCGCAGTACGGGCAGTCGCTCAGATCCCGCCCGACGAGCTGATCGCAGTGCGGGCAGATGCGCAGGAACTCGGGGGCGCGAGGCAGGTTCGAGGGGCTGCTGGCGGTGGGGACAAGCTTGCCGACGATGTCCATCCGCTCCCCGGTGACCTGGTCGTAGAAGCCGACCTCGTCTTCCGGCGGGCGACCGTCGACCGCCACCACGGCCTCACGTCCCGACGCGGGTGCACGCAGCCTGTACCGCTCTGGCCGTCTCACGGCGAGGCAAGATAGCAAGCCGCCGCGCCGGACTCCTGTGCGGAAAAGCATTCGCTTCGAGTGCGGACTATGCGGTGGAAGGCCCTGTGGCTCAGCCGTACGTTGGGTTCCCAACGACGACCACATCAGATCAGAAGGGACCTTCCATGAAACGCTTGACCCTATGCCTTGCCTTCCTGTTGGCGATGGGCGGTCCGGGGATCGCTCAGGCGCCCGCGGCGTCCTTCACGAATCTCGTCGGCGTTGACCTCGTGAGCCCACCCAGCCCGCCCGCCCTGGTCGACAATCCCTTCATCAACTCACACGCGACCGTCACCGGTGATGACTCTGCCGACAGCTGTCTCCAGCGGCATCTCGACGAACTGCAGCAGCCGCTGCCCCAGCTGCCGGTCAGGTGCGACCTCGTGAGCTACGTCCTCTTCTGGGTCGATCTCCCTCACGCCCAGATCCGCGACCCCAGGCCGGCGGGAGGCTGTCCCCCAGGCCCGACCGCCTGCCAGTTCATGGCTCAGGACGACCTGGCGCCCTACAGCCTGGTCGAGAGGTACAACGGGCCGAACGGAAGGCACACCGCTACGGCGCAGGTCTGGAGGTACGTCTGGGGCGACGCCCAGCCGGTCCTGCTGGGACAGGATTCGAAGCGGTTCTGCCTCCATCACTGCAAGCGGAAGTAGCCGCCTGGCCGTTACATAGACTCGCCGCGGCGTGCGGATCCTGATCTTCCATGGCTACCTGCTGCGCGGGACCGGCTCGAACGTCTACAACGCCGAGCTGGCCGAGGCGCTCACCCGGCTCGGCCACGAGGTCCATCTGCTCTGTCAGGAAGGGCGCCCGGAGCAGCTCGGGTTCGTCGACTCGGTGGGCTCCTGGGAGGACGGGCGGCTCGTCGTCGACCGCGTGCGGCGGCCGCCGCACGCCGGTCGCTGCACCGTCTACCGACCCGACATCGGCGGCCTGCTGCCCGTGTACGTGTATGACGACTACGAGGGCTTCGAGGTGCGTACCTTCGACCGCCTCAGTGACGAGGAGCTGGACCGCTATCTCGACTCGAACGCGCGCGCGGTACGCGACGTCGCAGCGGCGGCGCAGATAGAGGCGGGGTTCGCCAACCACGTGCTGATGGGCCCGGTGATCCTCGCGCGGGGCCTCGGTGACCTGCCCTACGCCGCCAAGATCCACGGCTCCGCGCTCGAGTACACGCTGAAGCCTCACTATGGGCGCTTCGCCTCCTACGCGAGCGAGGGGCTGGTGCCGGCTCGCGCGGTGCTGGTCGGCTCCCGGCACACGGCCGAGAGCCTGTGGGCGGCGATGCCGCTCGAGGACCTGCGCGAGCGCACCTTCCTGAGCCCGCCCGGGGTGGACACGCAAACGTTTGCCCCCCGGGAGCCCGACGAGGCGCTGGCCGGCCTGGATGCTCTCGAGCGCTGGCTCGGCGCCGCGCAGCGCGATGGCTTCGGCCCTGCGGCCGCCAAGGAGATCGACGCGCTGTGCGACCCGCGGCGCGACCCACCTACCGGTGAGGAGCTGGCCGTGGTGCGGGCCGGGTACGACCCGGTCGGCGTGGACGTCGGCGCGCCCGACGCGCTCGCGGCGCTGGACCCCACGCGGGACCCGGTCATCTGCTACGTCGGCAAGCTGATCGTCTCGAAGGGCATCGACCTGCTGCTGGCCGCGTGGCCGCTCGTGTTGATGCGTGAGCCGCGGGCCAAGCTGGTGGTGGTCGGGTTCGGCACGTACAGGGAGGGCGTGGAGGTGCTGCTGCGCGCCCTCGAGCGAGCCGACGAGCGGCTGTTGATGCAC
>JBOGZM010000224.1:0-2659 GCA_050697255.1 Solirubrobacterales bacterium | reverse complement strand
TCATCTATCACTCGGTGAACGCCTGGGACGAGGGCGACGAGGTCGTGCTCGACGTGTGCCGGGTGAAGCGGCCCGAGCCGCGCACGGACCTCGAGGGTCCGCTCGCGAACGTGCTCTCCTATCTGCGCCTCGACGCGCACATGCACCGTTACCGGTTCAATCTGCGCACCGGCAAGACGACCGAGCAGATGATCGACGACGACAACAGCGAGTTCCCGTCGATCAACAACAAAGGGCTCGGCACCCCCTCCCGCTTCGCCTACAACATGCACATTTCGCCCGAGTCGACGCTGCTGTTCGACGGGCTGATGAAGTACGACGTGCACACGGGCGCCGCGGCGACGCACTGGTTCGGGGAAGGGCGCTGGGGATCGGAGGCGCCGTTCGCGCCGCGGCCCGGCGGTGATGGCGAGGACGACGGCTACCTCGTCTCCTACGTGTACGACGAGCGTGAGGGTCGCTCGGAGGTGGAGGTGCTCGACGCGCGCGACGTGACCGCCGGCCCGCTGTGCCGGATCAAGCTGCCCACGCGGGTGCCGATCGGCTTCCACGCCACCTGGGTGCCGGGCGAGAAGCTGCCCGGAGGCTCGGCGTGAGCGCCAACGGCGCCGCGCAGCCGACCTGAGGCGGGCGGGGGCCCGTGACCTCTAACTGAACGCCGTTTCACCCCGGCGCTTCGCGGGTATCCGCCTCTCACGTGGTCCGGTCTCTCGGGACCGGGCCTGCTCGAACGGCAAAGCGCAGCTTCCAGCTCCAGGGGAGGACATCTTGAAGCGGATCGTGATCGCGTCGGCAGTCGCCGCGGCAGCCTTCCTGACGGCGGCAACCACAGCCCTCGCCGGCCACGGCCTCGCGCTGCTCGACCACCCCGGACCGTCATTCAGCGCCGGCGTCCCCGACCCGACCTTCCGCGCCGGCGGAAACGGCGCGAGCTGGGAGCTGCTCGCCACCTTCCCGACGGGCAACCCCCACACCGACATCGACTTCTTCACCCGCAACGGCGACACGTATGCCTCCGTCGGCACCCTCGGGGTCGGCCCCAACGGCGCGGGCCAGAACATCCTGCGCCTCACCGAGCGGGGCGAGGTCCGGCCCAGCTACGTGGCCGGGCACCCGTCGGCCGAATGCCCCAGCAACCCGAACTCGGCCCTCGGCCTCCAGCACGACGTCGAGGCCTCGCCGAAGGGCGGCACGATCCTGAACACGGACTACAAGTCCCCGCCGGGCACCGAGGCGCAGATCCTGGTCGACGCGAGCGACGCGGACGGGCGCTGCCACGACAACGGCACGCTCGGCCTCCCCGGCGTCGCCGGCATCGCCGGCCCCCCGCAGGGCGGCCTCGAGATCATCGACATCACGCGCCCGGACCGGCCGGTCGAGATCGGGCTCACGAGCCACATCGGCGAGGCGCACACGGTCAACGTCGACCCCAAGCGCCCGCACATCGCCTACGCGGTCACGTCCGACTCGATCGGCGTCGACTCCACCGGCAAACGGCTGAACGAGGTTCCCGGCGGCGGCGACCGGCTCGACCTCGACGGGTTCGAGGTCGTGGACATGTCCTCGTGCATGTACTTCCCGGCGAACGCGACCGTGCAGGAGCGGCGCGACCGCTGCCGGCCGCAGGTGTACCGCTACCGCTTCCCGAGCGCCGACGTGGCCCTCGGCCACACCCTCAAGAACCACATCTACGCGTGCCACGAGCTGGAGGTCTACCCCGACGACAAGCTCACCTGCGGGAGTGGCGGCGCGGCCATCGTGTTCGACATGTCGAAGGCGTTCGACAGGAGGGGCACCAAGGACCCCTCGGACGACAGGCCGCGCGGCACCCCGCTGCCATGCCAGCTGCGAAGCAGTTCCTCGGAACCCCCGTACCACACGGGCGCGATGGTCGTGGACTGCGTGAACGGCGTGCGCTCCAGCGGCGAGCCGGTGGCGCTCGACGTGCCGGGCTGGCTCGCGATCGGCGCCCCGTCGCTGTCGGGCGTCCGGTACATGGGCAGCATCCACCACCAGGGCCGGGGCGCAGGCGGCACGGCGACCCCCGCCTACGACTCCACCCAGGACATCGACTTCAACCACGAGCTGGAGCTGAGCCGCTCGGGCAAGCTTCTGATCGCGACCGACGAGCGCGGTGGCGGTGTCGCGCCCCCGGGCGCGACCTGCGCCCCGCTGGTCGACAACAAGACCGGTAACGGCGGCGTCCACTTCTACCGGACCAAGGGGCTCCACACCGGTCCTCCGCGCACACCCGACGAGGAATTCCAGGCCTACGCCCGCACGCCCGCCGGCGAGAAGGCGATCTACCGCGCCACGATCCGGACCGGCCCGCAGGCCTCGCTGTGCACCGCGCACGTGTTCCAGCAGATCCCGGGCCAGAACCGGATCTTCATGGGCTGGTACTCGCAGGGCACGCAGGTGGTCGACTTCGTCGAGAACCGCGACGGCACCGTCACCCCCTCCGAGGCGGGATGGTTCCTGCCCACCAACGCGAACACCTGGGTGTCGCACGTGTTCAGGTACCAGCAGAACGCCGACGGCACCTACACCTACTGGGGTGCCACCGGGGACTTCAATCTTGCGGAGAGCGGCCGTAGCGCGGTCGACGTCTGGAAGGTGACGTTGCCGCCTCCTCCGCGCCCACAGGGTTAGGCCGCAT
>JBOGZM010000223.1:0-5992 GCA_050697255.1 Solirubrobacterales bacterium | reverse complement strand
GTCGTGGGTGTAGTGCACGTACACATACGGCTGGGCCGGGAAGCCGGGGTCCACCGCGATCGAGAGCAGGCCGCGGTCAGAGTGGTTGTGGACCTGCGTACGCAGGTCGGCGAACACGGTCGGGGTGGGGTCCGACACGTCGTCGTACGTCTTCACGATCCCGCTCTTCTCGGCCACGAAGACGCGCCCGTTGGGCGCGAACTCGACCGCCGTCGGAGCGCGCAGGCCGCTGAACACGGTCGTCTGCTCGAAGCCGGGCGGCAGCGTCAGCGCGGAGGCCGCGGTCGGCAGGACGAGCAGCAGGCACGCGAGCGCGAGCGAAATGAGCGCCGCGCGCGGGTGCGCGGAGTGAGCGGTTCCCATGTGTGACTGGCCCTCCTGGCCAACGACCCAGCCTCCCGAATGGGTCCGATCAAACATCCCGGGGAGGCAATCCTTGCCAGCGAACCGGCTCAGCGAGCGTAATTCAGGCAGGCGCGCGGTGCGCGTCTTTTTTGGAAAGCTGGGCTCAGGGAACGAATATTCCCTGGCGGGCGAAGACGGTGTTGTCGGGTGTGTCGGCGTCCCCGTCGGGGCCGCCGTCGAGGACCTCGATCTGCCCCAGCTCCCAGATGGAGCGGGCGTTCTCGGCCACGGCGCCCGGCACGACGGCGTCGAGCGTGGTCGACAGAGAGCAGATCGCCCCGACGGCCAGGTCGAGCGTCAGCGCGCAGGGGACCGTCACCGGCAGGGTCAGGTCCTCGGTGGTCGCCGGCTCGTCGTGGTCCGCGCCGCTCCCCCGGTCTGTGATGCGCACCGTGTCCCGAACCTGCAGCTCACCCAGGTAGTCGAGGAACGTTCCCGCTTCGCGCACGTCGGTCACCTGGGCCTCCAGCATCACGTCGGCCTCGTCCTCCGGTGTCGTCGGGTCGCCAGCCCGCACCACGTGGCGCACCGACCCCACCGAGGCCGCGGCATTCCCGTTCGAGTCCGAGGTGCCGACCGTGACGCCCGGGGAGCTCTGGACCGGCGGGTTGCAGGCCGGGTGGGCGAGCGGCGGGCCGTGCTCCCGGTTCGGCGAGGCGCATGGCTCGTGGGCGGGCACCAGCGAGGCGCGCATCGGCGAAGCGACGCGCGGACGCGCGTATGCATCGTTCGAGAACGTGATCACGAGCTGGGGCCGGTTGCTCTGCGTGCCTGCCTCGCGCGAGTGGAAGCTGACACCGTCGGACGAGGGTTGCGACAGGTGCAGGCCGAGGGGCCCGCCCGCGCCGACCAGGGCGGTGACATCCCATTCGACCCACTCACCGCTGCGGACCTCGCCAACGTCGCTGATCGCGCCGGTCGCCGGCGGGGGCCGGTTGGACCAGGTCAGCCCGGTCTCGGACCAGCCGTTGCCCACACCCCGCACCGCGGGCCCGTCGTCGGTCAGGGTGACGGCGCGCACGCGCAGCCTCGCGCTCGTGACGCGCCCCGTGACCCCGGCCACTTGGAAGCGCAGGAAGCTCTCCACCGTGTCGTCGGTGCGCAGCTCGTCCGCGGTGCCGAAGTTGGCGTCCGGCTGCGCCGCCTCCGCCCGCGCGTCGGCCTCGGCCGCAAACGTGAGCGTCTGGGTGCCGGGGGTGAGCGGCACGAAGGTGGCCGAGAAGGACCGGTTTGCCGCGGCGGTGAAGCTGCGGGACTGGGCCTGACCGTCGCTCCACGAGGCGAAGCGGTAGGTCGTGTTGCCGACGGTCTGTGAAGCCGGGGCGGTCAGGTCGTTGGTCGAGTCCTGCACCACGCTGACCGTGGCGGGTGTGGTGACCGCGTCGCCGTTCAATGTCACGGCAGCGCCGGCCGGTGCCGAGCCGAGTGACACGTCGACCGTGCGCGGGGCGAGCGTGACCGTCTTCTGATCGGTCTCTCCATCGGGCTCCGTGACCGTCAGGCGCACCTCGATCTCGCCGGGGTGGGCGTGGTCCGGCGCCGTGAAGGCGCCCGCGGCGACGCCGGGGAAGTCACCGACCTGATGCTCGTGGCATTCCCCGCCGGAGCAGTGGCGCAGGACCACGGACCAGTCCAGCGCGGACTCCGGGAGCGCGCCGCCCTGACCGTCGACCCCCTGTCCGGCGAATGAGATCGTCTCTCCGGCCCCCCAGGTTGCGCCGGCTGCCGGTGAGTCGATCGTGCCCACCGGCTCGCCCCCGACGGTGATCGTGACGGTGTCGGTGTCCGACGCGCCGGACGTGTCGGTCACCCGCAGCGTGACGGTGAACGTCCCTCCCTGCATGTAGGTGAACGTGGGCTGCGGGTCGGTTGAGTCGTCGAGCTCGCCGTCACCGTCGAGGTCCCACTCGTACACGATCACGTCCCCGGTAGCGGAGTCCGGGTCGCTGGAGGCGGTGGCGTCGAAGTTGACCGTCAGGGGGCGGTTCCCCGACGTCGAGTCCGCCTGCGCAACCGCGGTCGGAGGCTGGTTGCCGCCATTGCCCGCGAACGTCACCCGCTGGACCGCGCCGGCGCTCTGGTCCACGTAGAGCATGTCTCCGCCGGGCGCGATCTCGATCGCAAACGGCTCGCCCGCCTGCTGTGCGAATGGAACCACCTGGTCGCGCTGCGGAACCCCGTCGGCGCCGGCCAGCATGGCGAACATGCAGTTGCGCAGGCGGTCGGCGAAGAAGAGGGCCCCCCGGTAGGGGGCGGGGAACGGGCCGGCGGCAGGGTAGAAGGCGATTCCCGAGATCTGGTTGCCGGCGGGCTCGCCGGTGTCCGGGTCGGTCGCGCAGTCCTCGCCCGGCACGACCGGCAGCTCGTGGTCGTAGGCCCAGTACGGGGCCTCGGTGGCCGTCACCTCCGCGTAGAGGTTCTCGCAGATGTCCAGGTCCTGGTCGTCGCTGCGGGGGCGGATGCGCGGGTAGGGGTTCCCGTTCGCGTCCATCCCGCCCTCGTAACACGGCCAGCCGAAGTTGCGCACGGGGTCGGACGGGTCCGGCACGCGGTCGAGCTCCTCGAAGTAGCCGCCGCCCCGGTCCGCCACCCACACGTCGTTGGTGCCGGGCCGGATCGCGAGCCGCACCGCGTTGCGGAAGCCGTGCGCGAGCATCCGGCGCGCGTTCGGCTCGGGGCTGGAGAACATCGGGTTGCCCAGGACGCCCTCGCCCGTGTCCGGGTCGATGCGCACCAGCGAGCCGGCCAGCCCGAGCGGGTCGTCGCTCGTGCGCAGGTCCTGCGCGCGCAGCCGCCCGCCCTCGGCGGTCGGGGGCGTGAGCACCGATCCAGGCGTGTTGCCGGGGGGATCTGCGCACGGGTTGGGCGGGTTGCCGAGTTGCCCGTAGTCCCAGATGCCCCAGCGGGCGCCGTCGCCGCCGGACACGTAGAGGTTGCCGTCGGCGCCGAACTCGAGCCCCCCACCGGTGTGGAATTGGAACTGCTGGCACCAGTCGTTGACCAGCACCTGCTCCGGGCCGGACATGTCCTCGCCCTCCACGCGCAGCTTCGACACGCGCGAGGAGGCCAGGCAGTCCCCTTCCGAGAAGCACTGATCGCTGGTGGCGCCCGCCGTGCCCCAGGTGGGTGGAGTGCCGCCGATCGGGGCGTCCAGCACGTAGTAGACGTAGAGGTACGGCTCCGCCGGGTAGTCGGGGTCGACCGCCAGCGACAGGAGCCCGCGGCTGGAGTGGTTGTGGACGTTCGTGCGCAGGTCGGCGAACGTGTGCGGAGTCGGGTCCGCAAGGCTCTCGTACGTGCGGACCAGGCCGCTCTTCTGGGCCACGAACACGCGCCCGCCGGGGGCCACCTCGACGTCGGTCGGTTCGTTCAGACCGCCGATCGCGGTGGTCTGCTCGAAGCCCGGGGGAAGCGTGAGGGCCCCCGATGCGGCGGGCGCGGCGGTTGCCGCCAGGCACGCCAGGGCAAGCGCAGCCGCCGCCCTGTACACGGCCCGACGCAGGCGTGCTGAGCGCACGCTGGGTACAGCGCGCCGAACTTGGTGGCCAAGATCAGTGGATGAGATGGGAATGGGGCCTTCCAGGCCGCCCGCGTGCGCGGGACAGGTTGCGAACCCGAGGAGGATGAGGGTAACACCGGGTCCGGGCGCCGAGGCCCGGCCTTTCCCCCCAAAATGCAGGGTTTGTGGCTAGAGGGCCACTACCACTAACCGCCGCGGGCGAACGCCTCGTCGCTCATCCGCGCGATCACCAATCCCACCGCGACGGCACCCGCGGCGAGCACCGCAGCCGCCGCGATGAAGTAGGCGTTGCTGATCACCGCGGTCTCGATCCCCACCATCAGGCCGCCGAGCGCCAGCAGCGCACCCGCCCAGGCGGGCACCGCTCCCTGGCGGGCGGCACCGAGCGCCAGCATCGCGATGCCGGCGATCCAGGCCAGGGGGGTGAGGTAGTAGATCAGCGACCAGTCGGACTGCTGGACCTCGGTCAGCGCGAGCGCAACCGTCTCGGGGGACACGCCCTGGCGCTGGTAGACGTCGCCCAGGACGCCCCACGCATAGCCGTCGATGGTGATCACCGCGGCCAGCCCCAGCAGGCCGGTCACCCCCAGGGCGCCCGCCCACAGGCCCAGCCGGGGCTGGCGGCGGCGCACGAGGAACGCGAGGCCGAGCACCGCGGCGGCGAACACGACGATCGACAGGAACCCGAGCGCGTGCGCGAGCTGCCAGCGGTCGTGGTGGGCGGCGATCTCCGCCAGCTGGCGGGCCTCGTTCTCGCGCTCGTACTCGGTCGGATGGATGATGTTGTCGAGCAGGAAGAGCGCCGGGGCGAGCAGCAGCGCCGCCGCCGTCGCGCGGCGGTAGAGGCCGACGTGGGGGAGGCCGGTCACGTGCGATCCTCGCCGGCCAGGATCTCCTCCAGCTTCGACGGCCGCAGGCGGCGGGCCGCCTCCTCGTCACTGCCCGAAGGCTGCGCGAGCTGGATCAGCGTCCCGTGCGAGCGCGAGGGTCGCAGGAACGCCTCCTTCCAGTCCGGGTCCTCGAGGCTCACGTCTACCAGCTCGTAGCCGAGCCCCTCGACGTGCGCGATCGCCGCCCTGATGTCGTCCGTCTTGAAGGTCACGTGGTGCAGCCCCTCACCGCGCTTCGCGAGGAAGCGGCTCAGGAAGCCCTCGCCGAGCGGCTCCAGCAGCTCCATCTTGCCGCCGCCCGGGTAGCGCAGCTGCACCCAGCGCCAGGTGTCACCCCCGTCGGCGCCCATCAGGTACTCCCCGCCGAGCGCGTCGCGGTAGAGCGTCAGCGCCTCCTTGATCGAATGGACGGCGACCGCGACGTGGTCGAGCTCCAGCCGCGGGGCAGCACCGGTCGCCATCCCGGCGATGGTATTGGACCGGCCTCCTATGGACAGCGTGAGCGGGCGCCGCGCCACGGCAGGCGCACGATCCGCTGCGCGTCGTTGTTGCCCTCGTTGTTCTCCCAGACGCGGTTCTTGGGGTCGGCCCGGTGCACGTAGGCGAAGCAGCCCCGGAGGCCGGTGACGTCGATCCACTGCTCGTAGTACTTGGACGGGTACACATCCGACCAGCCCACCGACGTCCCGAGCGTCACGCTGCGCTTGCGTGGGTCCTGGCTGCACTTCGGGAACACGCGCCAGCGCGGCGAACCGCGGCCCGGAGACGTGTGCTTCAGGTCACGCAGGCAATAGACGACCTTCGGCCCGGTTCGCACGAGCCGCTCGCGCTGGCCCTCGGAGTCGATCGACCACAGCTCGAAGCGCGCGGCGTCGGCCCACTTCCAGTAGGGGCCCTGGCCCGGGATGTGCTTGAACTCGAGCTCCGCTCCCGTGCGCTCGATCAGGCGTGATCCATCGAGGCGATAGATGTGCTGCCGGGCGCGCATCGTCCGCTTTCCGGTGCGGAAGCCGCGCAGCATCACGGGTCCCTCGCCGCGGCTCTTGACGTTGTTCGTCGCGCGCAGGACAGCGTGCCCCTCATAGCGGTCCAGGTAAAGGTCGGCCGGTGTTCCCATCCGGAGGTCCGGGCATCGCAACCTGGCGGCGTGGGGCCCGGTGCAGGGGTTGGGCTCGTC
>JBOGZM010000222.1:0-3335 GCA_050697255.1 Solirubrobacterales bacterium | reverse complement strand
GGCGAGCACCGGCGAGATCGCCGCGCTGCACGTCGCGCCGGACCGGACCACGCGGGGCGGCTTGCGCTCCAAGGCGGTCCCGTGGCCCGGCTAAGCTCACACCAACCAGTCCGGGCCCGGCTCTGATCGATCACGTCAACAACCTCAAGCTCCAGTACCTGGTGGAGCTCTCCAAGCTCGGCGACAGCTGCGCCGATCTCGAACGCGTCGTAGAGGCGTGGCTGAAGGACCACGACGTCGTCTTCAACGGCGCCACGATCCCGTTCGTGCTGATGCCGCACTTCGTCTCCCCCGGGCAGCTGCGGCGCGTGCGGCACGCGGTCGAGTCCCTGTCGCGCGTGCTCGACCGCTTCTGCGAGGCGTACGTGGACGACGCCCGCCTGCGCGCGGAGCTGGACGTGCCGGCGTGGGAGGAGGACCTGATCCGCATCGACCCCGGATATCCGCGCCCCCTGCGCATCTGCCGCCTGGACGCGTTCCTGGCCGGCTACGAGCTGAGGTTCCTCGAGTTCAACGCAGACTCGCCCGCGGGCATCGGCTACACCGACGTGCTGCACGAGGGTCTCAGCGAGGCGATCCGGCTGCCGAGCGTGGAGGCCGAGTTCGACACCGCCTACACGCCGATGCTGCCGGTGCTCGTGAGCACGCTGCTGGACGCGTACGGGGCCTGGCGGGCGGGGCGGCCCGAGCTGCCCGAGCGCCCGCGGCTGGCGCTGGTGGACACGCCCGGCAGCCCCTCGGTGCCGGAGTTCCGGATCACGTGCGCGGCTGCGGGCGCGGCCGGGTTGGACGCGGTGTGGGCGACCACGGACGAGGTGACGTACGACGGCGCGGTGCTGCGGGTGCGGGACGAGCCCGTGCAGCTCGTCTACCGCCGGGTGCTGAGCGAGGACGTCGGCGAGGGCGAGATCGTGGCGGCCGCGCGCGAGCGCGCAGCGTGCGTGGTGAACCCGTTCCGGGCCCGCGTGGCGAACAACAAGAAGCTGTTCGCGCTGCTCGACGACCCCCGCTTCGCCCACCTGATCGAGCCGGCCGAGGCGGAGGTGATCCGCGACACGATCCCCTGGACCCGGGTTCTGCGCCCGGGGCGGGCGCGGCGGGGCGAGTGGGTCGTGGACCTGCTGCCGTTCGTGTCCGACAACCGCGAGCGGCTCGTGCTGAAGCCGGCGTCCGAGTACGGGGGCCACGGCGTGTTGCTGGGGGTCGAGAGCGAGCAGGCGGAGTGGGACGCGCTGATCGACGCGCACGCCGATACCGGCGACTACATCGTGCAGGAGTACGTGCCGGTGCCGGAGGAGATGTTCCCCACCGTCGAGGACGGGCGCGTGCAGATGAGGCTGAAGCGCTTCAACATCAACCCGTTCGGGATCGGCGGCCACTACGCGGGGATGATCACGCGCATCTCCGATCAGGCGGTCGTGAACGTGTCGGCCGGCGGAGGCCTGCTGCCGAGCGTGGTCGGGCGCCACAGGCAGCGCCTGCTGGCGGAGGAGCCAGAGGAGGTCGAGGTCGCGCATGCCTGAGGGGCGGCTGAAGCTCGGCTACGACGTGGACGAGAACGCGATCCGCTTCTCGAACTACTTCCACGTGCTGCGCGAGCTGGTGCACAATGCGAGCGGCCGGCTGCCGCTCGTGGCCTCGTTCGAGGCGAAATACCGGCTTGGCGAGCAGCTCTACGACGACGCGCGCGCGCTCTCGAAGGTGAAGCGGCGGCTGTACGAGCTGCGGCACCCGAGCGACTACCCGGGCGCGCCGGGAGAGGAGCTGTGCACGCTGCTCGAGGCCGGCCACGAGGAGCTGAAGTCCGCGTTGCTGCGGGCGGTGCGTCTACACCTCGAGGCGCTCGATCCGGTCAAGGACGAGCCCTCGCTGCGGCTCCTGCGGCAGCTCGCCGAGCGCCAGGAGCGGCACATCGGCCAACCTGTCCCGGACGGGGCTGATCTCGGCGCGCTACCGATCCGGCTGCGCGAGACGCGTGAGCTCCGCGTGCTCCCGCCGCTGTCCGAGCCGGCCCGCGACGAGTTCGTCGAGGTCACCGCGGAGGGCGATCCCTACCTGGTGCGCGACCTGTACGTGAACGGGCCCGAGAACCACGTGCCCGTCGAGCCCGAGGAGCAGCAGCACTTCTTCCATGGCCTGATGGACGCGGAGCTGTCGGCGGCCGAGCTGATCGCGCGCAACTCGCACGAGTACCCGGAGATGCCATGGGACTTCCACGCCGACATGGCCCGCCAGGTCTGGGACGAGCTGCGCCACGCGCGCGTGCACGAGATCCTGATGAGGACCGAGCTGGGCTGCCGGTGGGGCGACTACCCGGTCGGCTTCTCCTATTTCAGGTCGGTGTACGCGCACGACCTGCTCGGCCGGCTGGCGCTGTTCAACTCGACCAGCGAGCAGAAGGCGATGTGGCGCCACTCGCACCGCCGCCAGGTGCTGATGGACCGCGGCCAGGAGTCGGTCGCGCTGGTGTTCGACTACCTGCTCGCGGATGAGGTCCCCCACGTGCACAACGGCGCGCGCTGGGGCACGTATCTGACGGGCGGCGACGAACAGGCCTACCGCCGCAAGGTGGCCGAGCTGCGCGGGGAGCTGGACGAGACCGGCGCGCCGCAAGCGGCCTAGCTTCGCCTCGCTACGACGAGTTACTGGCCCCGCGGTCGAACCCCGTTCGCCTCGGTCCCTCGCCTCGTCCGTGCGTGACGCACTTTCGGTGGCCTTCGGGCTTCAGCCGGAATCCTGGCCCCAGGGCCAGCTCAACCAGTACCCTACTCCGATCAAGGCCGAGGTCAAGCGCGTTGCCCTGCTCGTTTCGCGCTCGATAGGCTGACCAGGGATGGGCGTCACCCGGATCGTCCCCTATGTGGAATCGGACGCCTTCGAGGCGACCAAGGACTTCTACGTCGGCGTGCTCGGGCTCGAGGTCGCGATGGAGCACGGCGACGACTTCCTCGGAGTGTCCTCCCCGGCCAATCCCAGCGCGCAGATCGTCGTCGCGGCGCCGGGCGTCGAGCGCCCGCTGCCGCACCTGGGCATCGACGTGGGCGATACCGCGGCCGTCGACGCGGCCCATGCCGAAGCGGTGAGGCGGGGACTGGAGGTGGTCTACCCGCCGACCAACGAGCCGTGGGGCATCCGCCGGTTCTTCGTCAAGGATCCGCACGGCACGGTCATCAGCGTCCTGGCGCACATAGCTCCCTAGTCCGCCTCCCCCCGTCGCTTCCAGGGGAGCGTTTTGACGGCCCGCCGACGACGACGCGGCACGACAACGTCAGACGTCCGGTCGGTCCTGCCTTACCGTCCTGACTTTTCCCGACAGGGTGAGGAAAAGTCAGGAC
>JBOGZM010000221.1:0-1929 GCA_050697255.1 Solirubrobacterales bacterium | reverse complement strand
GTCACGACCTCCGGCACGTACGCGTTCGCGTGCCCGCGGTAGGCGCGCGCGAAGAAGCGCTGGTTCTGCGCCTCGAGCTCGTAGTCGAGCTCCTCCAGCACGCGTTCACGCAACTCGTCGGCGACCGCCTTCGCGTCGAGGCCGGGCGCGAGCGCCTTCGTGAGGCGCAGGATCATGCCCGCGTTCGAGAGGTCGGCCCGGATCGCCGAGTCGATGCCCGGATACTGGATCTTGACCGCCACGTCGCGGCCGTCGTGCAGGACGCCGCGGTGCACCTGACCAATCGAGGCGGCCGCGAACGCATCGGGCTCGATCCGCTCGAACAGCTCCTCGTAGGGCTCGTCGCACTCCCGCTCCAGCACCTTGCGGACCTTCTCCCACGGCATCGGGGGAGCAGTGGTGCGCAGCGCCGCGAGCTTCTCCTGGTACAGCTCGCGGTACTCCTCGGGCAGATATTCGGTGTCGATGAAGGAGGCGAGCTGCCCCATCTTCATCGCCGCGCCCTTCATCGTCCCGAGCGTGTCCACCAGCCGCTCCGCCGAGGCCAGCGCGGTGTCGTCCATCCGCACGCGCCGCTTCTCCCGGGAGCGCACGGCGCCCGAGGCCTTCGCGCCCGCGAAGCGGGCGCCCTCCACCCCGGCCCGGATCCCCAGCATCGCGGAACGGCCGAGGCGGCTCTTGGGTATGGAGCGGTCGCTGGGATCGTCGGTCATGGCCGACAAGCTAGCGGCGGAGGGCCGGGCGGCGATCCGGCCGACGCTAGAATCCGCCGCTGATGGCAGGCGGCGAGAGAACCCTGTTGACGCTCGGCCCACGCGAGGAGCGCGGCTCGCGGGCGAGCCGGCGCCTGCGCGGTGAGGGACTCGTGCCGGGCGTGATCTACGGGACGGGCGCCGACTGCATCTCGTTCAAGGTCGACGCGCGGAAGCTGCGCGGAGTGCTGGCCGAGGGACACGCGCTGTTCGACGTCGAGATCGACGGCAGCGGTCGCCAGCCCGTGATCGTCAAGGACCAGCAGCGCGATCCCGTGCGCGGGCGAGTGCTGCACATCGACCTGCTGAAGGTGCGCCTCGACGAGAAGATCCAGTCGATGGTCGCGCTCGAGATCGCCGGCGTCGAGGACGCTCCCGGCGTGCGCGAAGGCGGGGTGCTCGAACACGTCACCCGCGAGCTGAGCGTGAGCGCGCTGCCGACTGACATCCCCGACCGCATCGTGGCGGACGTGTCCGGCCTCGGGATCGCGGAGACGATGGTCCTGTCCGCGGTCACGCCGCCGCCCGGAGTCGAGCTGCTCGACGATCTCGACGAGACGGTCGTCGCGACCGTCACCGCGCCGACCGAGATCGAGGAGCCGGAGGAGCTCGAGGAAGAGGTGGCGGAGGTCGGCGAGGGCGAGGCCGCCGAAGAGGCCGAAGCCGCCGCGGAAGGTGCGGAGGGCGGCGAGGAGGGCGCCTCCGAGGGCGGCGCAGAGGGTTAGGCTCTCTGCGCCTGTTTCGCGGCCGGCGGCCCGGCGCACCGGTCGACTTCCTGGTCGTAGGGCTCGGCAACCCCGAGTCGAGGTACGCCGGCACGCGCCACAACGCCGGCTTCGAGGTCGCGAACCTGCTCGCGGAGCGCTGGCAGCTGCCGAAGGCAAAGAAGCGCTACGGCGGGCTGCTGACCGAGGGGCGGATCGGCCCGGGCATGCCCCGCGTCGCGGTGCTGCTGCCCCAGACCTACATGAACGAGTCCGGGCAGGCTGTCGGCCCGGCGCGGGGGGAGTACCGGCTGGACCCCGAGCAGGTGGTGGTCCTGTACGACGAGATCGACCTGCCGTTCGGCGAGGTGCGCGAGCGCAAGGGCGGGGGGACGGCCGGTCACAGGGGGATCAGGAGCGTGAAAGAGGGACTCGGCAGCGGCGACTTCTGGCGCGTGCGGGTCGGCGTGGGG
>JBOGZM010000220.1:0-3104 GCA_050697255.1 Solirubrobacterales bacterium | reverse complement strand
GAGCAGCACCTTGAAGGACTCGGGAATCGACGGCTCGGCGATGTTCTCGCCCTTGACGATCGCCTCGTAGGCCTTGACACGTCCGACGGTGTCGTCTGACTAGATCGTGAGCATCTCCTGCAGCGTGTAGGCGGCGCCGTAGGCCTCGAGCGCCCAGACCTCCATCTCGCCGAAGCGCTGGCCGCCGAACTGCGCCTTGCCGCCCAGCGGCTGCTGGGTCACGAGCGAGTACGGGCCGGTCGAGCGCGCGTGGATCTTGTCGTCGACGAGGTGCAGCAGCTTCAGGATGTACATCTGCCCCACGGTCACCTGCGACTCATATGGCTCACCGGAGCGGCCGTCGTACAGCGTCGCCTTGCCGGAACAGCGGCTGCCGGGCCGCTGCGAGGTGTCGATGTCGAGCTGGATCTTGGAGCCGGACTCCTGCTGCCAGCGCACCAGCGCATCGTCGACCTCCTCGACCGTCGCGCCGTCGAACACCGGGGTGGCGACGAACACCCGGCCGCCGTTGCCGCGCGCCTGCTTGTACGCCTCCGAGCCGTCGTCGTACCAGCCATTCGCGGCCACCCACCCGAGGTGCGTCTCGAGGATCTGGCCCACGTTCATCCGGCTCGGCACGCCGAGCGGGTTCAGGATCACGTCCACGGGCGTGCCGTCCTCGAGGAACGGCATGTCCTCATCCGGCACGATCTTGGAGATCACGCCCTTGTTCCCGTGACGGCCGGCGAGCTTGTCGCCCTCGGCGATCTTCCGCTTGCTCGCCACGTACACACGCACCAGGTCGTTGACGCCCGGCGCAAGGTCGTCCCCCGCACCGCGGGAGAAGATCTTCACGTCGATCACGACGCCGCCCTCACCGTGCGGCACCTTCAGGGAGGTATCGCGCACCTCGCGGGCCTTCTCCTTGAAGATCGCGCGAATCAGCTTCTCCTCCGCGGTCAGCTCGGTCTCGCCCTTGGGCGTCACCTTCCCGACCAGCAGGTCCCCGGAAACCACCTCCGCGCCGACCCTCACGACGCCCCGCTCGTCGAGGTTGCGCAGTGACTCCTCGGAGCGGTTGGGGATGTCGCGGGTGATCTCCTCGTCGCCCAGCTTGGTCGTGCGGGCGTCGATCTCGTACTCCTCGATGTGGATCGAGGTCAGCACGTCGTCCTTCACGAGCCGCTCGGAGATGACGATCGCGTCCTCGAAGTTGTAGCCCTCCCAGGACATGAAGGCGACCGTCACGTTCTTTCCGAGCGCAAGCTCCCCGCCCGACGTCGAGGAGCCGTCCGCCAGCACGTCGCCCTTCTTCACGCGGTCACCGACCCGCACGAGTGGGCGCTGGTCGATCAGCGTGCCCTGGTTGGAGCGCATGAACTTGTGCAGCTCGTGCGCGGTCTTCCCGACCACGATCTCTTCGGCGTCGACCGAGATGACTTCGCCGGCCTCCTCGGAGATCACCACGTCGCCCGTGTCGATTGCGGCCCGGCGCTCCATGCCCGTGCCGATCAGCGGCGGGTCGGGCCGCAGCAGCGGGACCGCCTGGCGCTGCATGTTCGAGCCCATCAGCGCGCGGTTGGCGTCGTCGTGCTCGAGGAAGGGGATCAGGGCGGTCGCGACCGACCAGATCTGCGTGGGGGACACGTCCATCAGCTCCACCTGGCGCGGTGACGTCGTGACCACCTCGCCGTCGCGGGCGCGGCACATGACCTGGCCCTTCAGCTTGTTCTTCGCGTCGAGCTCCGCGTTCGCCTGCGCGATCACGTGCTCCTCCTCCTGCGTGGCGTCGAGCCAGATGATCTTGTCCGTCACGACGCCCTCCTTGACGACCCGGTAGGGCGTCTGGACGAAGCCGTGCTCGGACACGGTCGCGTAGGACGAGAGCGAGCCCATCAGGCCGATGTTCGGGCCCTCCGGCGTCTCGATCGGGCACATACGCCCGTAGTGAGTCGGGTGCACGTCGCGCACCTCGATGGGCGCGCGCTCCCGGGTGAGGCCGCCGGCGCCGAGCGCGGACAGCCGCCGCCGGTGCGTGAGCCCGGTGAGAGAGTTGGTCTGGTCCATGAACTGGGACAGCTGCGAGGAGCCGAAGAACTCCTTCAGCGCCGCGACCACGGGCCGGATGTTGATGATCGTCTGGGGTGTGATCGTGTCGGCGTCCTCGGTGGTGAGGCGCTCGCGGACGACACGCTCCATCCGGTACAGGCCGATCCGGAAGGCCTCCTGGATCAGCTCGCCCACCGTGCGCAGGCGGCGGTTCCCGAAGTGCTCGTACTCGTCGAGGTGGTCCGCGATCGTGTCCCAGGACGCGTCCTGGGCCTCGGCCGCGTAGTCCTTGATGGCCTCCTGCTCCTCCGACAGCGCCGGCTCTCCACGCTGACCCATCAGCTTCCGCGGCACGGTCACGAGCTCGCGCACCAACGCGACGATGTCCTCCCTCGTGAGGACCCGCGTGTCGAGGTCGATGTCGAGGTTCAGCCGCGAGTTCAGCTTGTAGCGGCCGACCCGCGTGAGGTCGTAGCGCTTGGGGTCGAAGAAGAGCTGGTTGAGCAGGTTCTTGGCGGCGTCGAGCGACGGCGGCTCGCCCGGGCGCTGCTTCTTGAACAGCTCGATCAGCGCGCCCTCCTCCGACTTCGTGTTCTCGGCGTCCGCGTCGATCGTGTTGCGGATGTAGACCGAGTTGTCGAAGAGCTTCAGGATCTCCTCGTCGGTCGCGTAGCCGATCGCGCGCAGCAGCACGGTGACCGGCAGCTTCCGCTTCCGGTCGACACGGACGTAGACCCGGCCCTTTTTGTCGATCTCGAGCTCGAGCCACGAGCCGCGGGCCGGCATCAGGTTCGCGATCAGGACCTGCTTCTCGCGGTCCTTGGGCTGCATCACGTATGCGCCGGGCGACCTGACGAGCTGGGTGACCACGACGCGCTCGGTGCCGTTGATGATGAACGTGCCCCAGTCCGTCATCCAGGGGAAGTCCCCCATGAACACCGTCTGCTCCCGGATCTCTCCGGTGTCGCGATTCTGGAACGCGACCTTCATGTTCAGCGGCCGCGAGTAGATCATGTCCTTCTCGCGGCACTCGGCGATGGATGCCAGCGGCTCGTCGAACCACAGCTCACCGAACA